>JAEMQG010000155.1 GCA_022758935.1 Candidatus Nitrosopumilus sp.
GCCATCATTCCTTTACTATGGTATGAAAACTCTTTAAGATTTGATTTTCCGGCGAGTATTTTTTTTATGTTATGTGCAACAATTTTGCTTTCACGTAATGCATGTTGAGCTGTGGGGGGATAAAATTTACCCGTATAATTATCTGGAATGGCCGCACAGTCGCCCAATGCAAAAACTTCTGGATGTTCCTTTAACCTCAAATATTTATCTACTAATACTTTACCTCCTTCAACATGTTCGCAATCTAGAGATTCAATTATGGGGTTTGCAGTAACACCTGCTGTCCAAATAAGTGTGGTGCAAGGAATTATTTCACCATTAGTCAATTCCACATGACTCTCACCCGCATCAATCGCTTTTACATTTGTTATGATTCTAACTCCAACTTTTTCTAAGTATGACCTTGCAGCTTTGCCCAATTTTTTACCAAGTTCAGGTAAAATTTCATCCTTAGACGATATTAAAATCATATTGATGTTGGTATCGCTGATTGTGGGATATGCTTGCCTTACAGATTTTCGTACGAAATGATTTATCTCACCAATTATTTCAACTCCGGCAAAACCTGCGCCAACTACCGTAAAGGTAAGAAATTTTTGTTGTAATCCAATACTTCCTGTTTGTGCGGCTAACTCCATCATCAAAAGAGATTGATTCCGTAATTCTATTGCATCTTCAACCGTTTTGATAGTAAAAGAATTTTCTTCTATCGCCTTATTTCCAAAAAAGTTGTTCCTGCTTCCTACTGCCACCACCAAATAATCATATTCTAAGGCATGATCTTTTCCATCAAATTTTCTTGTAATTGTCACCAATTTCTGCGCTAAATCTACTGAAAAAACAGTAGCTTGATAAAATTTAGCGTGCGTACAAAAATGTCTAATTGGTATTGTTATGTCTCGCGGGGTAAGCATGCCTGAAGCTACTTCGGGTAACATCGGTGTAAACAAAAAATAATTGTTCTCACTAACAATTGTTATGCTAATCTTTTCATCATTTAGTTTTTTTTGGAGATCTTTTAAGATATAAAGTCCCCCAAACCCACCTCCTAAGATCACAATTTTTTTCTTTAAGACAGTATCTGTTTTATGAGAAAAGATCACATGTGCATCAAATTCTTTTTCAGACTTAAATGCAGCATCACAGTGTATACAGTCGTATATTTGAGACACGCGTGGAAATCAAGAAAAATAGATAAAAACCTAGTGATATAATTATACTTTCAATATTTCATAAAATAATCTCTTAGTGTGAAAACAATACATGAAGATGCATACTCTAGGTTATCCGATTCGTAAAAATTAGGATTCGATCAACCTCAAAAATTGGTTTTTCTTTTGGATTTTATATTCTCAAATGGATATATTTCATGTCAATTTTATGGATAATCTGTATGGATTACAATGTAATGTCAATTTTCATGCTGAATTTTTTTACTTGATTTTACTTTTATACCAAAAGATATCTTATGTTTCTTATGATTATTGGGAAAATAGAAAAAAATGAGAAAAAAATTAAATTTCATTTGGATCTATCATGTAGAAAATGTGGAAAATCAGTTCCAGGAGGAATGCAGACATCTGAGAATTATTATAATTCTAATTCGTTCAAGATTGAAATTGATAATTTTAAGAAAACATACCTTTGTGGGATATGCCGAGATGCAAGAAGGATTAAAGATCATTTAAAAAATAAATAATTAATAGGTTATACAAAAATTATAATTCTGGAAAGAATTGCTTGTTTCATATGTTGTCCGTCAAATTGTGAAATTTGTAATTTCAAAAGGTATCATCATTAATGACACAATTTAATTTAAAAACAAATAAAAATAATGATCAATGATATTATTTACACATTATATGAAAAATTATAATTTGTTGTAGGTAAATATTTGGGAAAAATTAAAAAGTACTAATTTTTATTGATTTGGTGTAACGCTGAACCACAACTATTGCATTTTTTACTCAGTATGTAATTTTGGATAGTTTGGTCATCCCAGATCAACGCATTTGCCATGTGTCCTTTATCACATTTTATTTTATATATTGTACTTGTCATGATACATTTTTTAAAACATTTCCAAACTTAAGGATATTGTTTTAGATCATCAATCAATAAAATTCATTGATTTGATCTTGCGTTTCCAACATCACTTGACTCATCTTGTTTTTTAAATACTCTGTATTCACCAATAATGGAACTACACTGTTGACAGGTATACTGTCCTCTCTCAATTAGAATTAAATTATCTGCAACTAACTCATTTGGATTTTCCTCTAGTTGAATCTTTGGAGGTTTATCAAACTCGACTGCACAATTTTTACAATAATGTTTGAACATTTTTTGCTCTTCAAGTTTGCCTACTGGGGCCAAAAACAATTTGCCCACTCCTAAATCTGCTTTCTTTGCTTGGTCTTCAGTTAGATCTGCTATGATGTATCCTCCTGATCCTTGAAGTTTGAATTGAGCCAATACTTTCTTGTAATTTTTGTCCTTAAAATACCATGTTTTTGAAAATCGGATTAGGATCTAATTGTTGCCTTTCTTATTTGATTAAGAATCGAGAGACCCAATCCAGACATAAACAAGCCAATGCCAACCATACTCAAAAAAATGATGTTGGTAGTAGTATCTTGAGGATTCCAAAATATTGTAATACCAATTAGAGTTAAGACAAATCCAAATATACTCAATAAAATACTTGATTTTTTAAACTCGCTAATTTTCAATAACTTACTTAATAGGTTGCCAACTTAAGGTTTTGGAAAAATGATCCATTCTAATTAAGAACAGACATTGAGTAATTTTTTTGTTTTCAAATACTGTTATGATTTATTTCTATTAAATAACTATATTTTCAAATCACTCTTAATTAAGGATGAATCCATTAAAAAAATTAGAATGGATTGATTAATCCATAATGCCATCAAGTAAAATTTTGAATTTAATTTAAACCTTGACAAAAATAACAGAGATACATCATATGTTTGATTTTTCATTACATGAATAGAACAAAAGAATATCGACAATGAGTACAATTAAGTATAATGAAAATTAAGTATAATGAAAATTAAGTATAATGAAAATTAAGTATAATGAAAATTAAGCAACTACAACACATTACATGGAAGTTATTATGATGACTATGATCTACGTAATAAATTTATCTAGAGTTCTTTTAATTTAATTTTATTATTGACAGACAACAAATGTAGACTAACTCTGTTTAATTCCAAATGCCCTAATTCTTTAGTTTTTAAGAAAAACAAAACTATGTAGATTATTTAATTTTGATTATTTTTTTCTGCATTTTTTTCATAAAAAAATTCCTGTTTCTTTAAATCTTTTTCTAAGATAATTCTGCACTTTCTCATTGGAACTAGTCTAGATATTTGTTCATATGTGGCCATGTCCCTAACATCAGAAGCAAAAGCAATTTGTAATAATGGGGATTTCTCTTCGATCATCGGCTTTACTTGTTCATATCCTCCGTTTTGTCTCATACCTGAACGGTATAACCCGAGATGTTTTTCACTCTTTGAAATTTGTGGATCTTGATAACAACAAATTGCATATTCACCATTTTCTTTCTCAATAATTGTCAATCTAGTGAATTTATCACTCCAATCATTGACTTCTGTTGCGACTTCTATTGCCTCTTTTTTATCCTCAAACACTGTTGACACTACCAATCTGTCTTTCTCATATGCCCATGATATGCCGTAAAAATTTCCATGCCACTTTATATCAAAAGACATGGTCTATTTCTAATAATTTATCAAATTAATCCTTTTGAATCACTAATCTAGAAAAAATTGTATTTATCAAAAGTTTTTTTTCATATGATTCTTCAATAATGAATTGATCTTCTTAACTACATTATTACCAAAGAATCGGATTTAATAAGAATGTGAATGTTATTACTCTTATGATTTTTGATAACATTAGGGTACAGCATAGCAATAAATGATGATTTTGATCTAACCCCATTTGTTTCGCCTTGTGTTGAAAATATCTATCCCCTCTTATGGCTTATCTGGAAATGTTTCTAAAATTATCGATTGAATTTATTGTTCTATTTGTTTTTCCATAAAAAAGAACAATGCATACTGAAATTAAGCATATTATTCTACAAAAATGTAATGAACTCAAATTCAATTCACCAAATTTATAATAATTTGATGTTTCACATTAATGCTTTTGACAGATATGCATAACCGAATTCTTTCAATCCTAAATTTCATTTATGTGCGCCTGTAACGCTTTTTTGATTTCGTCTTTTTTCAACGCAATTGTGTTATTCCCGATTTTCAAACTATCTGCATCGTCAATGGATGATAATCGATAAGAAAGAAAATCAGAGAGTAATTCTAAATTAAAATCATTGTTATTTCTTAAGTTTACTTTTAAATATTTTTCCTGTATTCCATTCTTTCTTGTTAATCCGCCAGATGGAAATATTCGAATATCCTCATTGATTTTATTTTCAGTGGCTTTTTTCCCAAAAATAATATGATCTATATCATGCCCTTTATGATAATGAAATATGGTAATGATGAATTCCATATAAATTTCAGTGTTTATCTAAAATAAAGAGGTTTCATCATAATTAGTAAAATAATTTTGACTTTGTTTGTGCGTAATTTGGAAAATACTTCTGATATGATATTAAAAAATTTTTAATTACTTGAGCTTTTAAAATAAAAAAGAAAAATAGGTTCATGTTTATGGTGGCGTAGAATTGAATGCAGTTTCACTGTTTAATTCTACTGAATGAGGCTTGTGGTGTAGAACATTTATTTTATTTTACCACTAGCACTGGCACCTTTGAATTGTTCACTATTCCATGCGCAATGCTGCCAATATAATTTGCCTTGGGAGATCCCAATCCTCTTGACCCAATAACTATGACGTCAAACCCATTCTTTTTTGCAAATCCGACTATAGTATCTACTGCATTTTTTGAAGATGTGATCTTTTCATTAAAGTCGATTCCATGACGTGCTGTACTAGTTTTGGCAGAGTCCATGAATTTTTTTACGTCATTACTTAGCTGTGCTCTGTATGATTTTATGTTTACTTCATAGGATGGTGGAAATTCTGGCAACACATGTATCCCAGTGATTATCCCTTGAGATTGTCTTGCAAGGGATATGGCATGATTTAATCCACGAATTGAATTTGGAGAGCCATCAATTCCAACGAGAATTTTTTTAAATCTATTTTGAAGCATGTTGGTAAATGTAGTTAGTACAATAATAGTGTAAAGATAAATTTCAACATTGAAATCAAACTAAAAATTGAATTAAAAATTACATATATTCAGAATCAATTTTTAGAGTTAGTAGATAATAACACTCCTAGACGATCTGTGCTAGTTTTACCACACTTAATCAAAAAGAGCCAATTAGTTGTTTGCTTGCCAATGCTTTTGCAGACATATCTTTCTGTCTAAAATAATATCTAGTCAAATATGCCTCTGAAGTTTTAAAGAGTTCTTTCTTCTTTTCGATATTATCTGTAATTTGTTGAAATAGGGTTACTCTCTCCTTTGCGTCTTTTTCTTCCCTGTGTCATATTTTTTTTAAAAGAGCATCCTCTGGTGTTTTATCTTTATTGCTTTGCCAGTGCCAATTATGATGTTTCTTCCAATGCTCTTCCAGTTGTATGGTTGTAGGTTCTTTTCCTAATGGAGTGCCGCAAATTTTGCATTGTTTCATAAAAATTTTTGATTCATTATAAAATTAAGGGTATTGTTTCGAAAAAAGTTATTATCATTTCATTAATTTTTTGAACGAAGTAAAACTAAAAAGAATAAAAATCCTCTTAAAATATTTTTTTTGTTATATGATAGGGATAATTCTAATTTTTTGACAAGATTTAATGATATTCGATAAATTTGTCCAAAATGACTTCCTAAAAGGAATACCGTGGGGAATTTATCCGTAATATTACTTATATTGTGCTTATACAAATTAACTTCCGTACTTTGTCTAGTCTATTTTTAAAATTAAATCCATGGTTAATCTGATCAAATTTTTATCTAATCTACCTTCAATGGATTCAAGGATCTCATCATTTTTCACCTGTGACATTGTTTTTTTGAATCAATAATCCAACTACATCGCACCGAAACACTATCTTCATTTTACCTGTTTGATTATAACATCTATGAAATTAAGAATTATGTCAATTCAACATATCTCTTAGTTGCTGAGAATGAAGTAAATTCTCTTTTTAACATTTCAGATATTTTTGTCAACAGGTAAATTTTTTAACAATTTGTGACGTCTACTATTTTTTTGATTTTCGTCTGCTACCCATCTTAAATTCTTGTGATTTTTGTCTTTTTCTTTGTTGTTCTAGATTTAAAATTAAATATGTTTTTCCTGCCTCACATAATTTCATTTCTCCCGTAAATTCATCATGAATTGATTCCATAGTGCCATCTGTCAATAGTCCACCGACAATTTCCCAAGCTTTGTCTTGCGGTATCTCAAATTTGTATGACAATGTTGATACTTTAGTATAGTAACCATTTTTTGAATTTCGTAAAATAAAGTCTCTGATTCTATCTTCTAATGTTTGTGTCTTTTCTCGTGATTTGCTACCATCTGATCTTCGAAATGTTCTTTTGTTTTCTGGCACCATTTTTTTATAAGTTGCTGCTATTTTAGGACTTTGAACACAAATTAAAGATATTTTTAGAATTCGTCACATGATCACGCTCTGAAGTAAAAAACAGAATGGATGGAAGGAGCTGGAGTGTATCTAGTAAAGTTTCAGAAGTAACAATGATTAGATTCTAAATTCTAAATCCTTAAGTATTAAAATCATAAATTTTTGTATTGTTAAAAACCACACTCTGTCTAATTTTGACATTTCTATTTTCTGCATCAATAATATCTACATCGGAAATCTATGCCAACAGTTCAAACATTCCAGATGTGACAAATAATTACGCAAAATGGTGGTCAGATGGTCAAATTGGGGAATCGGGTCATATTTCATCCATACAGTATTTGGTTAGTTGTGGAACTATCTCAATTCCAATTACCGAAGCGGTTGCTACGAATGTAAAAATTCTTGATCTAGATAAAACTTCATCAGTTACTGTTTTGATGAAAAGAGAATCTTTTGGTACAATTACCAGATTATCATTTGATCGTAGCGGCGGAGATCGCACACCCCCATCATTTAAGACAACTTTTGAAAAAACTGAATTCCCGCTTACTATTAACGGAACCAACTACAGTTTAGATCATCTAAATAATTCGTCAGCAATAAAAGTTGAAACACGAAAACCACTAAAACTACAAATTCGAATGTATGAAAATGAAGGAACAGATAATATCCAACATGTTACTCTATATCTTAACCAACACGGATACAGAATACTAAACAACCTGACAGAAACTGATGTTACTTTTGAAAAAGGAAAAACTACACAGATTACAGACCCCAACAACTTGATTGAATATGCAATAATTACACATAGTATACAAGGGAACAAAGACGTCTTTGAATTTGAATTGAAATTTTCAAAGGAAATAAACACATCAGATTTACTTTTTAGAATTTGGGACACAGAGAGAAATAGTGTTGATCTGCATATTCCAGGAATACTAATTGTTGTGGATTCATCACCATCATCAGAAAATGGGGGGAATGATGCTGTACAAGAATCTATTGCAAAATCAAACGATGCTGAAGAAAATGATCAAATCTTCTCAGCAAAAATATTTAACCACTGGGCAGGATTTTCAGGTATCACTATTTCTGATGAGGAATTTTTAAACCATTTAGAAATTAAAGGTAAGCACATTCCCAATTGGATTAAACAGTATAATGCAAAATGGATACATGATGAGAAGTTAACACAGTATGATCTTGTAATAACTTTGAAGAACTTGGAAAGTAGAGGAATTCTTAACTCTCCTTGATTTTCTAAACTTATTTTGTTCCTACTATTAAAGAAATGTTTGAGGAAGATTGACTAGTCAATCATGAGTATTTTATGACACTTGCAAAAACAATTAGAATGAATCATATCATGAGAATTTCTATATTCGCATTCTTTCGTATGTTCCATTAATTATTTGATTTTAAATTTTTTAACACTTAAGGATTTGTATTACTTTTAGAGAAATTATTATTCCTACAACATACCCAATAAATTTTGAATTCTCACACTATATGTATCGTTATTTAATTTAAAAATAAAATATTAAAATCAACGGAAAAAAGAATTTGAAAGAAAAAAAATTGCTTCAAAAGTTTATTTCTTTTTTGAAGCTTTTTTTGCTGCTGGTTTTTTTGCTGCTGCTTTAGCCATAATTGATGATACTGTTTAAGTGGAATATCCAGCGATGATGTAAGAAAATTAGACTAAATGAGTATTGATCGGAACAGAATGTTAGACCTTTTTTGACGTCAAAATGATCGATGTATAATTAAAATTGATTTTTTTATTTGTCTCAACATATGCTTTAAGCTCGACGGTCTTACCGATCGTGAAAGATTTAAGTATACCCATTATAGTCTTAAATTTACAGCCGGTTCCGGCAATTGACTATGATAAGTTTAACAGTCTAGGAGATCGTGGGCTAATGACTGGCGAATGGTTGGCTCATTGCCAGGCATGTGCGGTTCCGGAGATTGCGTGTGTTTTAAAAAAGACAAATTCCCGGTTCAAAATTATTACGGGAACACTTCATGATACGGTTAGTTGGAATGAGATACGTGAATGGGTGGCTGCTATTCGTGTAATCGAGGCTCTTAAAACCACAAGTATAGGTGTGCTAGGGCATTATTATTGTGGGATGTTGGACGTGTATAGTGATTTAGCAAGGTTATCTGCAGTTTTTGGTTGTCACTTTGAATTATTAGAGATGTGTGAGCTTGCCCGAATCCGGAAATCTATTTCAGATCAACAAGTGAAATTAAAATTGGAACAATTCAACCGAGAGTTTGCAGTTTCTCCAGAATGCGAACA
>JAEMQG010000072.1 GCA_022758935.1 Candidatus Nitrosopumilus sp.
AGAACATTACCTAGAAGTATGTATGAACCTGAACAGTTTCCAGGATTAATTCATAGAATGTTAGACCCAAAAACTGTCATTCTGGTATTTGCCTCAGGAAAACTAGTTTGTACTGGTGCAAAAAAAGAATCAGACGTGTATCGTTCTGTTCATAACTTGCATGCATTGTTAGAAGAAAAAAATTTAATGATATATGATCAGTAAATTTTTTGAACTGAGTTAAATTCCAAATAAACATATCCTAGACTTTTTTTGATTCTAAATTCTCAAGTTTGAATTATTTGTCCAAATTTCACATATATTTTTTAATGATCTACACTACATATTTCAGAAGGATTTATCATATGTATGTGAAGTCTATTGTTTTAGTTGACTTTACCATGAAAGCATTATTCAAAAAAGAAACATTAAAGGATCCAGAGTCTGAAAATAACACCTATTCAAATTTTACATTAAAACGTGATAACGTGTTTTGTTGTGAAACTTTCAAAAAATATTGCAAAAAATTTACAGTCTGGAATTATGAACAAGGCAAATTTGCAATAGTGGATCAAATCACATATGAAGGACATTCAGTACAATCTATTGATTTTTGTCCTTTTTGTGGGGAAAAAATAGATTATGAAGATGAAAATGCTCCACAGAAAGTAAAGAGAACAAAAGTTAGAACGTTCTAAGCATTTTAGTGGATTTATGAAAACTCAAAACCCCTGTGATATGGTCAATTTACTCCCTTCTTAATTTGTACGAATGACCATCTTTTTTTGATTCTTGTTTTTATCATCTGTCATTTTAGAGTTTTGAAAGCTCATCTAAAATTGTATTTGCAAATCTTCTCTCTGTCTTGTTTTTTGTTTTTGCAATCTGTGCTAAATGTGGACACAACTCCTTATCATTATAGCAAAGTTTCAACATGTTATAATGTTCTAATGTTGTAGAATCGTTTTTTTCATAAATTATTTTTTCTATGATATTTTTTGCTCTGGCTATTTTATTTTCAAGTGGAAGTTGAATTATTCCATACTGTAAAAACTTTTTTACTATTTCTTTATGTCTCTCTCCAATTGATACGGTTAATCTGAACTTTGGCATTTTGTTAAATTCTTCAATGATCTGTAAAAGCGCATTGTCAAATTCCATGTGATATCGTTGCATTAATGGTGCAATCTGAAGTGGTATGGTTATATCAAATTCATAGGATCTTGAAAGATTTCTTTCTGCATCAATCGCAAGTTCTGTTATTACAAATACAAGTCCTAAAGGATCTCTGGTTGCTCTTTTTTTGTATTCTACAGGATACTTTACAAACATCTTGTTTAGTACGTTAATGGCATGCGCTGATAATAGACCTCTTTTTTTGTCTGCATCTAGAGTTTTGATAATTTTAAGAAGCGTAACTGAAAATAACGAATAATTTTTTGCAGATGCTCCATTTTTCTCAAGACATTGGATCTCAAAATCATTCATAAATTCCTCCAAAATCTTTGGAATTTGTTCTTTCTGTTCTATGTTTCTAAAACTGATCATTGTGTTTGTTTTTATTGTTTTTTCATTACTCTGATTATTTTTTGATGTAAACAATGGAATCGCTTGTTTAAGTGCGCTTTGAATTACTGCTAATCTTTTTTTATTACCTTTACCATATTTACTATTTTGTAATGCCTGAATGGATTGAACAAGTGAATCATACAATACATGATTATAGTCATACCCTTTTGATAAATCTACACTTAGCCACAATTTTTTGAAAATCGCTTACCGAATATTGACTATTTTACATTATACGTAAAAGAATTGTTACAAAATTCACACCAATAAAAAATCAGATAAGCAAAATTATGATTAAAAATTCAACTGATTTTATTAATTAATCTGGAGGTGTAGCCAATTTCCCTCAACACATTTCAGTGCCCACAAAAAGAGTTTAGAATCTAAGATTATTTCTTGATGCTATTTCGCAGTGTTTCATTAATTACTTTTGAATAGCTGACTGAACTAGATGTCGTTTGAATCATTTTTGCTTGAATCAGTCTTAGTTTTTTGTCTAAATCATTATCAATCATAATTGTAATTCTTTTTGCCATGAATTCGCTCAATTTTGCATTGATTTAAAGATTGGGAAAAGAGATTAGAACCTATCAATCAAAGCTTATGTTCGATTTATCTTGGACATGGTGATTTTGTCTAGATGTTTTGATCTGAGAGTGTGCACTGGTTAGCACTCTTTGATATTTTAGAACAAAAAGAGTTTAGATTTTAATTCATACAAATGTTTAGGAAAATGAATTTAAATCTCAGGATTTAGCATAATTGCTCATTCCGGTTAGATCAATCAGAACTACAGGTTCACTTCCAACTACCCATGCATCATGTCCAGAAGGAATTACTGATGCGTCACCTGGTCCAATCTCTTCTTGTTTTCCATCGTCCATTTTTATCATTAATCGTCCTGAAATAACATACTGAGTGTGTGGTGCTTCACAGCTATCTGTTTTGACAATTGGTTTTACACTGGTGGACCATCTCCAACCAGGTTGAAGAGTTGCGCGACCAAAGGTAACACCGGCCAAAGTCACAAGTTCTAGTTTTCCTTTATCAAATTCTCGTTTTTCATCTGGCGAATCAAGATTTTTTCGATGAATTTTATCCATACAATATAAAATACATAGTTGTTTAAGCGTTTTTCGGGAATTAGATTAATTAGAAAACAAAAAGAGTATAAAATCTAATGTGTATGAATGAACATCTAATTCAAGTAAATGTGTATCTTGTTTGTTTAGTATAATAAAACAAGTCTCTATGTATTTTGATTATTCAATATTTATGTGAAAAACACATGTATTTACGGCTTATGTGCACTTTTAACTCCTCATGAAAATGATTCAGAGTGGGATTCAAATAGAACTTGATAATTTAGTCATAAAAAAAAGTTTAGAGAGTGTAAAATAATCTAAAATAATGATTTATGAATATTTTTTTTGATTTTGTCTTTTAACTCTAAAGTTATCTCTTCTGGTTTCATATTATGATCTTTTGTTGCATGTACTGCACATTGTGTTAAGATATCTTCTTCAGATTTGCCTTTGGCAACAAAATCACAATCAAATCCCACCGAACTGCATTTGAATTTTAACATAAATTTGTGCAGTTATAAACATGTATAAAGTTATGCAAAAACTTGGTATGGCACGAGTAGTAAAACGAAAAGATTATCTTTCTAATTTTCATCTATGATGAGATTGTTTTTCTAATTTTACAAATCATTCCATATTCTCAAAGGTTAATTTCAATACACTATAAATCTCCATTATTTTCTACCCAACAGTCGCATTGTGTCCAAGTACAATTAGGACAATCATATGGGGTGTCGCTGATTCTGCATTCTGAAGGAAGGCAATTACAACGTGGGCATCTAATTTCCATTGATATTTTTAGAAAACATGTTTTGGTTATATTTACATTTTAGAACAAATGTCATTAATTCTCTAAATTTTTTATGAACTTAAGGATTTAGGAATAGAGTTTAGACGTATGTAACATGTCATGTCTGTGTAGAATCTATGAAAATCATATCAACTGTGCCATTAAAAATATTACAATGGCTACAATAGGAGTCATAATACGAAATTTCTTGTTAAGATTTTGCTCTACAATTACTGTATATTTTTCCTTTAATTCAGATTCGCGTCTCTTGTGTAATAAAACAGTAATCAAACACATTGCAAATACGGAATATACACTCATCATTACCTTATCTGCAAAAGTTAGATATTGAACACTGGGAATATCAGCACCTAAAAATGTAACATGAAAAAATATTGCACCCACTAATGTCGCAGCAATTATCTCAATTTTCTCATCAGAATACTTTGCAGGAATATAAAATGTGCTAAATGCAAACGCGGCAATCATTATTGTAGGAGATATGTATTTCATAAATACCCCAATTGGAGATGATTCTACAGGAAGAACTGCCGAAAACCTTGAAAATTCTCCCCAAGGATAAGTTTGATTGGAAACAAAAAAGTAAGGCTCGCCAATCTCCCATCCTGGAACAGCTACAAATGATTCGTCATGTATTCCACTGAACTCTTTATCCACAATGAACTCTAAATTGTCTAATGTGTTTGGAATTACAGATTTAATGTGAATTGCCAAATCCATATGATGAAATGGATGTGGTCTATAATCTATTTCATTATAAAAAGTTCCCCTTGCTTTGAATTTATAGAAATGTTGTTTAATGCTAATGGCGGATATTTCGTCTACATATCCATTTTCATAATCAATTATTGGCGGCGGTTGCTTTGTAAAATCGTAATCATCTGAAGTTTCCGATACCCAAAAAATCATGTCATAGGAACCTGTCTCTTTGTCTATCTTTCCAATATTCATTATCTCGATACCTATTTTCATTTTTACCGGATTTGTAGAATTTTGGGCAAATGCCTCATCAATAGAAGCTAGACTTGTTATGGCAATTAGTGTAAATAAAATTAGAATTTTCTTCAATACTATATCTCAATTTTATGTGGTTTTATATTTTCTTTATAATGCTTAAGGATTTAGGAATAGAGTTTAATCTTTCAAATCTTCTTTTATTTCATCATTGTCCACATTATTAATTTGAATATCTGAGTTTGTTTTTTGCTTCTTTTTTTGTAATTCTTCTTCTACTCGTTTTCCATATGTACCATTGATTAATTCCTCATTTAGTCTATCAAAATGCATAGCAATATACCGTGAATTATCACTGATCATGACTTTACTACGTAAAACTAATAGAAAAGCATTTTGTAATATAGCCATATCATGTGAAATTAAGGATTTGAGAATGAAATCCACAAGTATCATTTTCTTTATGTGTTCAATGTTGGTTTCTACCGTAATTTCTACAAATCTTTATGGGAATGTTTAGTTATGCCATGATGACTTTTAATGCAAGTATCAAGTCTAAATAATCATCAAAATATCATGTCTAGAACATTAAAGGCCACTTCGATGGATCACGTCAACATGACAGTAAAGAACTTAGATGTAAGTGTAGAATTTTACAAAAATCTTTTCGGCTTTGAAATTAAAAAAGAACAGCCCGAAGACAAATCCAAAATTATAGGAAATGATTCCATCAAACTATGTCTTTATGAAAATTCTGAGATGAAACCCGAAGGTGCAATTGCCCATTTTGGGTTTCATGTGGAAAATTTTGATGAAATTATGGAGATATGCAAGTCACTGGGTGTCAAAATATATTATGACGGTCCTGTCCAATTTGAAAAATCGCGATCAATTTACATTAGTGACCCAAGCGGATATGATATTGAGTTAAGTGAAGTTCTTGGAGGGGGATTATGACTACAAGAATTAACGGCCGTATCAAAAATTATTTCTTGTCTTATACTTGATCAGACAATCTATACTGCAATATTTCTCATGTCTCAAATTAAAGATGTATGAAAATCTTGGATAATGATCAAAAAACGAGAAAGAGATTCACATGATATCAGGCTAGCACTTAAAATGGTTCTTGTAAGTGATTAATGGTATAATTTAGGAAAAGAGTTTAGAATTTTTAGAGAGTTTTTCCTGTGGTGCATTTTTGTGCTCCATCAATGTATCCAGCAAGAGAAACATTTGTAGTACATGATTCGTATGAAGTTCCAGCAGGATATTTCATTGGACCAAGCATGATAACCACTTTACCAAAAGTGTCAGTTATGCCCGAACCGGTAAATATTTTTGATTGAATAGTTGTTTTTACTGATACTGAAGCGCCTGAAATGGAATTACCCCCAGAGTTTACAATTACTGTGGTTTCAATCTTTTTGTTTGTTGAACTAAGTTTGATAGTTTGAGCAGTAATGCTAGAGACAGAAAGTTGCAGAGATGGTGCTGTTTGTGTAGTTGCAGCTGCTGGATTTGATGGAGAGCCAGTACCAATTACATTAACTGCGGATACTCTATAGTTGTATTGTGTACTTGCTACAAGACCTGTGTTTGAATATGATGTTGTAACAGAAGGTGTGGTTACAACTAGAGTTGTAAATCCACCACCACTTGGTGATTCACGTTCAATCTTGTAGCCGATAATTGGAGAGCCTCCATCTGATGATGGTGCAT
>JAEMQG010000050.1 GCA_022758935.1 Candidatus Nitrosopumilus sp.
CGAGTGAGAATCTCCTTGACAGAATTTTTTGTTAATTTAGACAAGTAGAAAATTTCAGCTGCAGTTAGTGCCTTAATTTTTAATTGTGGGTGATTTTTCTTGATAATTTTCATCATGTCTTCATAATACTCAAGAGGGAGTTTTGGATGGAAACCACCTACAATGTGAACTTCAGTTGCACCCATATTTTTTGCAATGGCAACACGTTGTTCAATTTGCTCTGGGGTGAGAGTGTATGCATCTTCAGCACCTTCTTTTCTATAAAATGCGCACATTTGACAACTTGCAGCGCAAACATTTGTGTAATTCATGTAATACGATGCAGCGAAAGTTACTGTATCGCCAACTAATTTCTTTCTAGTAATATCAGCAACTGCACTTAACACATGTAAATTATCATAATTCATCAATTCCAGACCATCATCATAAGTTAATTCTTCTCCAGCAATTGCTCGATCCAACGCCTTAGATTCACCTACTAGTTGTTCTAACACATATCAAGTCAACTGTTAAAGGATATATTCCTTAACTGTCAGTCTCAAGAAATAAGTAGGCAGACAAATTACAAACATCATGGTACTTCCACTTGTTGATGAAGATAAGCTAAAGTGTTACTTGTGTCATAGAGGATTTGAGAATATCGAAAAACTCAGAGAGCATCAAAATACAGAGCATATGGAATTTTTTGAATCCCATGAAAAAAATAGTAAACGTGAACCAGTGCCAGGCGACGTTACTGTGTTTTAGATTTTTGTTTTTGTACAGCCTTTAACAATTCTTTAACCATTTCTTTACTAATGCTAGCAAGATCATAATCATGATCAATAGATAATGCTTTTTTAAAATGCTTTAATGCATCGGCAAAATTTCCCAATTCGCCTAACGATAGTCCTTTGTAGGCTAATGCCATAGCACATTTTTTATCAACTTTAAGGGCCAGATCATAACACTTGATTGCATCTTTGTATTTTTCACTTGTATGTAATGATGCACCTTTGTTCACCAACGCGTTGAGGTTTTTTGGATCAATGAATAATACTTTATCATAAAATTTTATAGCTTGTTTTATTCTACCTAAATTTTGCAGTGTCACACCTTTGTCAATTAACGCATTAATGTTTTTAGGCTCTTGTTTTAATGCTAAATCATATAATTTCAGAGCATCTAAAAAATTACCATCTTCACAAAGATCATAAGCTTGCGATAATATTTTATCTAATTCTTTACTCAATGTGTATTTGATAATACTTTATCAATAATATAGATTCTAACTTTTTTGTTCCTAAATCCCTAAGTTTTTAGAAAAATTAAAAAATTGTTGAAATCTATTGTATTTTTCATCTTGTTTGGTTCAAGTGTTAGTTTAAGCATTTTTTCAATACCATACACTTTTGCTAATTATGCTTGTAATTCTGAAGAATCATTAATTACAAACATGTTACGCCTATCTCACAGAAATTAAAAAAATAAAAAATGCCTAGTTGCTTCCAATAATAAAGACAACATTGGCGCTTGTACTTACATCTTGATCAGATGAAAATACTGGTGTTGGTGCTCCTGAATCTGCCCTAGCATATGTTGCTGGACTGTACATCGGAGTTGGCACTGAGAATTCATCCAAAGATACCAGTTTGACTCCAATTATTTTGTGGTTCAGTGGAACCAGTGCTTTTTCTGCTCTAGTCTTTGCATTGAGTACTGCTTTTTCCAGCAAGTCATCTTTTAGTTTCTGCTGGGTCACAGGAGATAGTGAAAAGTAAACGCTGTCTACTCTGTTAACTCCTGCATTTACTGCATTGTCAATTATGCTAGCTGCACTATCTAGCTTGCCAGTGTGTACTGTTACAATATTTGATACTTTGTAACCTACAAGTGTCTGAGTCCATATGGCAGTTGTTTTGTCCTCATGTGATTCGTACACTGGGTATATGCTAAAAGATGAAGTTCCAATATCTGATTCTGGTATTCCTGCTGATTTGATTGCAGTAATTACTTGGTTCATCAGTACTGAATTGGAATCAAGTGCTTCTTTTGCTGTTTTTTCCTGCGTCTCTACGCCAAAATTGATGTTGAGCTGGTCTGGCTTTACTGAGGCAGTAGCCATTCCAGTCACAGAGAGTGTTTTCTCTCTTGATGGGTATGGCGTGATTTCTTGAGCATCTACGCTTGGAGCAACTGAAAGCGCACTCATAGTTACAGAAACTACGAGCACCACAATCATTGCTGCAATGAGTTTTGTGTTCATGAACTGTATGAGATTATTTTGAAGATAAGGTTTGATTAAAGTATAATTTAATAAAAAGTCTTAAAAGAACAGAATTTTAGAGGGTTAGACATTTTAAATTATCACCACTGCAACCTCATATGTGATAAAAGATAATACAGCAATTTCACAGCTGGGTTTTGATCCAATTATTGGAAATCTACCTATCTTTGCTGAAGCAGCTTTAGACCCATATCTTGGTGAAATTATCCTATTTGGAGGAAACTATGCCCCAACTGGATGGGCATTTGCACAAGGACAATGCTACCAATTCTACAAAACACAGCATTGTTTGCAATTCTTGGAACACAATATGGCGGTGATGGCATAACAACCTTTGCCTTACCAGACCTTCATTGTCTTGAACCTGAAGGAAATACAGGTCCATTCTATATCATTGCTTTGACAGGTATTTTCCCATCTCCCCCTTGAGATTCACATCTTTTTTTATTTTCTTAATGCCACGCCATCATGATTTTTGTTTAGATTATTGCGACTTGGATTCTAAACTTTTGTTAATGTTCCTGAACAACATGCTAGAAAGTATTTATGACCACATACAAGTGAAATAAAATGAAAAAAGTCGAGATACACACAAAAAATGAGTTTATGAAGCCAATTTTAGATGCTCTAAAAAAAATGGAGGTTGGAGGAATAACAGTAGAACAAGTACGTGGTAGAGGACAATCTGATTTGCAAATGGTGAGAGGATTGAGAGGAACTGCAAAATTTGTGGCAATTTTCAATTCAAGAAATTTGATTTATACAATTGTAAATGATGATAAGGTAGAGAGAATAGTAAAAACAGTTCTAGATATAGTTCAAAAAGAGGACACAGAATCATTTGGAAAAATATTCATTACAAACGTTGAAGATGTAGTGGATTTATCAACGGGGAAACGAGGAACCGATGCAATATAGGAATAAAATTCATCAGAAACATCAACTTTTATCTTGTTTGAAATTTGTAATAAATAAATGAATAAAATTCTCACATTATGCATTTTAGGAATTTTATCTATTACTATGCTTTACGGTATAGACAAAAATTATTCTCTGGATTTAAAATTCTATCAGAATGCCTATGCTTTAGATGATACAATGGATTCAATTAGTTTTGGAGAACTAAACACAGGAACTGTTGCTGTAAATCAGCAAACAAATCTAGTTTATGTCACCAACTTTAGAAATGGAACAGTGTCCGTCATTGACGGGGACTCTAATGATATGATAGATTTTTTCAAAGCGGGAAAAACTCCATTTGGGCTAGGTATCAATGAAAAAACCAATATGATTTATGTTGGAGCAGAATACAACAATACCCTTTATGTGATAAACGGCTTTACAAATACAATTGAGGATTCCATTGAGATAAAGGAACCCTATGATATTGCAGTTGATCCCAACACTAACATGGTTTATGTTACAAGTGACGGCTCAAAGTCAGTTTATGCAATTGATGGAAATACAAATAAAATTGTAAAAACTTTTGAGGTCTCAGACCCATGCGGTATTGCAGTAAATACCGAGACTGACATGATATATGTGACAAGTGAATCTACTAACAAGGTCCATGTAATTGATAGCAAAAAAAATGAAATTGTTGGAATAATTGATGTTTCAGAGAGCCCGCGAGGGGTTATAGCAAATCCAACAACAAATATGATTTATGTAACAAATCAAAAAGCAAATACTGTTTCGATAATTGATGGTTCTACAAATTCTGTAATTGATTCAATAGATGTTGGGGATAATCCAAAAAGAGTGGTTGTAAACCCAGAATCAAATATCATTTATGTGACAAATCAAGACTCAAATTCGCTTTCTGTTATCAATGGTTCTACAAATTCTGTAATTGGCTCAATACCCGTTAATAGTCCATTTGAAATGGCAATCAATTCTGATTCAAATAAGATCTATACGACATTTTATGGAACAGGCGAATTGACAGTTATTCAGGGATATGTACCTGGTAAACAAGAAATTACTCTATCTGATAATCTTCCACCTATCAAACAAATGAAATTGGGAATCTCTTCCAAAGAGGTAACATGTGATGCAGGAAAAGAATTGATGTTTAAAAATTCTAATGGGGCAGCAGCTTGTGTAAAATCAGAAACTGTAGAAAAATTAATTGCAAGAAACTGGGGCTATCGTTAATCTCTTAAAATTAGATTCTAAACTCTTTTTGCTTTCGTGTAAAATTAATAGCCTTTTTTGCAGAAAAATAAAAACAATTCCATTCAATAGTTGAGATTATGGTAATACTACTAGTTGTCCGACCATACTTGGTAAATCATATGTGCAATAATAGGTGAATGTACCTACCGTGTCAGCTGTAAAACTAAATGTGGTGCTTTCTCCACCAGCTAGGTCGTAATTCATTTTGTATGGTGATTCCAAGGTGAAAGTATGTCTATCATCTGGTTCCTCTGCTGTGTTGATAAAGTGAATCGTGATGTTGTCTCCTTTATGGACTAGAATTTGTGTTAACGTGTATACTGCTACGGGTACACCGACTTTATCCTCATCTGCGTTTAATTCTTGTGTGAAAATGTAAAACTCATTTTTGTCAATGCCAGGTGCCCCAATCTCCAAGTTTTCATTCTGCTCATAATCCGTTACTGTTTCTACTTTGTCATTTAGATTGACAAGCATTACTAACGCAGCAGATGAGATTATTATTGCCACTGCAATTCCTATAATTAATCCAGCTATGATAGCGTTGTTTAATGCCATGTATTCTTATTGGATTGTTCGTCATCATCGTATTAAAGGGCATATGGTTTTAACCACATATTGTTCATCGTTCCTAAAAGAACATGTCTGATTTTACCAAGTATGCCACGTGAAACAAACATCTCTTGTGATACCAGTTATCATAAATTATTCGTCCCATCATATCGTAGGTTCTTTCTGCAATGAATACAGGTAATCATCATGGATTCAATGTATGGATTTTCAACTATAATTGAATGAGTTATTGTGAAATAAATTCTAGACTCTTTTTGTTAATGATAACCTCAGGCGTGTGAAGTACATTATTTTAATCGACTTCGCTGAGAAAGCGCTTTCTCAATTGAATTTTTCAGGTTTGCTCTGTATGTTTTATTTCCCTAATTTCAAAAACATCCACAAATCTGAACACTTTCACTGATATTCCTGAGAACAGTCGATCAATTCAAATCTCTTGTTTGAAAAGAGATTGATCTATGGTTCACATATACTAAACCTGCAATTTATATCAAATCCAATCATTTTGTTTGACATTGACACATCCTGTTAGAATGACAAAAAATGGTATTCTATGTGAAATTAATGGGAGAAAGGTACACCTGGATCCAAAAAATACTGATTTAACTGGAGTGAATTTTATATCTCATGCGCACTTTGATCACCTCCCATCAAAAAATGGCGGTACAATACTTTCATCAATTGAGACCAGTGAAATTGCACATCTTAGAGGCTTTAAGATGGAAAACCACGTTCAAAGTATGGATAATTTTTCATTAATTAACAGTGGTCATATTTTGGGAGCAAAGGGATTACTTTTTGATGATATTTTCTATACTGGAGATATCTGTACCAGAAATCGTGGATTTCTAAAAGGTGCAATTATTCCAAAATGTAAAACACTGATCACAGAATCCACGTTTGGTTTGCCTGAATTCGTCTTTCCAAAATTAGAAGACATACAAAAACAAGTAAATGAATTAATTTCAGAACTTTATGGAAAAGGGGTACCTGTCATATTAATGGGTTACCAGCTAGGAAAAGCTCAAACCATTACTCAACTCTTTGGACATTGGGGTCCTCTTTACTTTCATGATTCAGTAAAACAAATGAACACACTTCATCAGCGACTTGGAGTCTCTCTAGATGATGGAATTGGTCATTCTGAAGCAGAAAAAAATGGATTATTATCAAAAAAACCTTGGGTAATGGTAGCACCAATGATGTCTGAAAAAAACCAATTTCTCAAAGACATGAAATCAAAATACGGTGCAGTAACTATTGGTTTTAGTGGTTGGGCACAATCTACTAGATTTGCATTCGGAAGACGATCTGATTATTCAATTCCGATGAGTGACCATTGTGATTTCAATGAGCTAGTGGATATGGTGGTACGTTCAGGGGCAGAACAGGTTTATACCATTCATGGATTTGTTGAGGAATTTGCTGAACACCTAAAAAAAATTGGCATTAATGCACAACCATTACGTGAAAATTCTCTGGATGATTTTATCTAATTTGAAAATTTTACACAGTCACAATCTAAAACCAAACATGTTTCAGAATTTCTAATATGATCA
>JAEMQG010000084.1 GCA_022758935.1 Candidatus Nitrosopumilus sp.
AGCTACTAATAGACCAGACTCTATTGATCCTGCCCTTAGAAGACCAGGTAGATTTGATAGAGAAATTGAAATTGGAATTCCAGATGAGGGAGGAAGATATGATATTCTCTCAATTCATACACGTGGAATGCCAATTGATGAAAAAGTAGATCTTAAACAAATTTCAAAGATAACACATGGATTTGTAGGAGCCGATCTAGAAGTTTTATGCAAAGAAGCGGCAATGAGATCTTTACGGAGAATTCTTCCAAAAATTGATCTTGATGAAGAAAAAGTTTCTACTGAAATTCTACAGAAAATTAAAATTATTAGTGAGGATTTTAGGGATGCTCTAAAAGAAGTAAGACCAAGTGCATTAAGAGAAGTTCAAGTACAGATTCCTAATGTTAATTGGGACGATGTAGGTGGTCTTGATGAATTAAAAGAAGAACTACGCGAAGCTGTCGAATGGCCAATCAAACACAAAGAAGCTTTTGAATTTGTTGATATAGAAGCACCAAAGGGAATCTTACTTCATGGTCCACCTGGAACTGGAAAAACAATGATTGCAAAAGCACTAGCAACAATGACTGATTCTAATTTTATAAGTATTAAAGGTCCAGAATTACTTTCAAAATGGGTAGGTGAATCTGAAAAAGGTGTAAGAGAAATTTTCAGAAAGGCGCGTCAGGCAGCTCCATGTATAATATTCCTCGATGAAATTGATTCACTTGTACCAAGAAGAGGGAGTGGTGATTCGGGTTCACATGTAACAGAAAATGTAGTTTCTCAGATACTTACTGAAATTGATGGATTAGAAGAACTACATAATGTTTTGATAATTGGTGCTACAAATAGACTGGATATTGTAGATGAGGCATTACTTAGACCTGGTAGATTTGACAGAATCATTGAAGTTCCTAATCCTGACGCTAAGGGACGAGAGCAGATATTTAAGATTCACTCTAAAAAGAAACCATTAGCAGATGATGTCAACATATTAAAAATTGTTGCGTTGACAAATGGATTTAGCGGCGCTGAGATGATGGCTATAACAAATAGAGCGGCCATTATAGCTTTGAAAAGATATGTTAATTCAAAATCAGAAAATATCAAAGACATAAAAATAACCCAACAAGATCTGCTTGACTCAATTGATAAAGTTAAGCCTAGGAAAAAAGAGGCTCAAATGACAATCGATAAAATAGTCTAAATACTAAGAAGGATGATCACAAATAATGAAACTTTATCTTGACTTTGAGCCATGTAAAGAATGTAACACCATAATGAACGAACTGAGTAGCCCTGAAATGTTGTTTGCAGATACAAAAAAGAGAGCCGATGAATCAGCAAAGTTTCTACGACACCTTACCTATAATCACAATGAAGTTGTACAGGCTGTAATGGAGGATCTACCTAAACAAAAGAGAGATCAAGAATTTGATTTCTTCAAATAACTTTATTTTTAAAATTTTCTCCTTTATTATTCCTAGAAAACAATAACCATCTTCATATACAAAAAACCAATTCAATAATACAATGTTATATTATAAAATGAAAAAAACAATCATTTTTAGTTTGTCAACTGTATCTGTGTTGTTATTTTTCATTCAACCTGTTTGGGCTCAAGTACTTTTACAAGAACCAGAACCTCCTCAAATACCTGAACCATCACCTGAGCCCAAACCAATAAAACTTCCTGAGCCCAAACCAATTCCTGCACCACTAACTGGAGAAACCGAATCTGAAAAAATTCAGAGAATTACTGAAGAAAATAAAAAATTAAAAGAACAAAATTCTAATCTTAAAGGACAAATCACAGATCTAAAAAATCAAAAAACTAACTTGGAAATAAAAATCACTGAATTAAATGATTCAATAAAAAATCTTCGTGAAATAATCATGGAACAAATTAAAGTGATTATGAGTTTAATATCTAAACTTGAAACGGTTATCTTTGATAAACCTGTTTCTTTACTAGTTAACATCTAAACATTTAGTTTAACCTGATCTGATGTGAAAATTAAAACAACAATGACATTCTTTTTTTATACATTGTAAATCTGAGGTATGATCACACATTCCACATTCACAATGAATTAATTTTATGCTCAATTGGATAATTCTCCTGTAATTTTAAGTATTTTTTAATTGATATAGTTCTATTTCTTATAGTCACATCACTTATTCCAGATTCTTCTGAAAATTTCTTTTGACTTATTTTCTCTCCATTAATCATACATGCAATATACAAAGAAGCGGCTGCTTGTGCGACAGGATGTTTTCCTGCAGTTATTTCTTTAGATTCACAAAGTTTTAAGATATCAAATGCATCTCGCTTTGTTTTCTCACTTAAATTCATATTATTTGAAATCTTGGAAATGAAAGATGAAATATCATATTGATTTAGATTCAATCCAAGCCTTTTGATTATCGTTCTCAAATCTTTTGATAAAACTCTTCTTTCTATGTTTCCTGCATCAGCAATATCATCTAATGTTCTAGGTATATTATTTTCTCTACATGCAGCGTACAAGGATGCAGAAACTAAAGAAGCCAAAGTTCTTCCTCTTGTGAGTTTTGCACTAACCACTTTTCTGTAAATATATGCAGCATTTTCAACCACATTATTAGGTATTGCTAATTTTGTTTTCATTGTATTCAACAAAGTAAAAGCTTTACTCAATGTTGCAGTTGATCTTGATTTACTTCTTTGATCCCATGTGCGAAGTCTATTGAATTCATATTTTGTTTTATTTGATAAAGTGTTACCAGAAAAATCTTTGTTTATACCAATTACGGTTGATAATCCTTTATCATGCATAGTTAATGATGTTGCAGGACCGGTTCTTGTTAACTTCATAAAATCTTCTGAAGTATAACCATTACTTTCATGTAAATTATCAACAATATTTTGTACCAAAACAAGACCACATCCACCACAAAACATTTCTCCTCTCTCAGAGTCTGTTATTATGGGATAAGTTTTACAAGTATCTAATTGACACTTAACATCATATTCATTTGAATAATTTTCTATCATTTCTAACCGATGGTATAATGATTAATACAATAAAAACAGATTGAATTAGGTAATTTTTTTACTAAAACAAAACTTTGATCACATAAAATTCCTCCAATTAAGTTAGTATCTATTTCCAATTACTGTATAAAATAAATTGTAATAAATTCTAATGAAATATTTATTAATTGAAAATAATCTATTCCTTTCGAATAGAATCCAAAGAGTGACCACGATTTAAAATCATCTGAGTGATTACCTCCGTCGTATAATCAATTCCATGTTCTTCTTCAAAATGTTTTCTTAGTTTTTCCAACAATCCAATAGTTTTTGGTCCTTCTAAAATAAAGTTACACTCAAAACCATAGTCTTGGCATCGTAGTTTAAGCGTCATTCAATCCAAAAAAACTACTAAACCTATAAAAATCTAAGTTTGATGTCAAAAACAACATTTTAACCTACAATATTACCAACACCATCATATCCAACAGCACTAATATTCATCAATAATTAAAAAAGTTAAAGATTACAATGAAGGGATTAGAATTTGTATTTTTGGCAGTAGGATCTGTACTTGGAGCATTTCTTCGGTACAAAATTACAGAATCTCCATTATTGTTCAATACTTTGCCTCTTAATGTTTTAATTGTTAATATTCTTGGAGCATTTATCTTAGGAATGTTCATCATTTTATCTGAACAGTGGAATCTTGATGGAAGATATTCACTTTTAGCTGCGGTAGGATTTTGTGGTTCACTTACCACAATGTCATCATTTGCACTTGATTCTAGCAATCTTTTAGATAACCGGCATTATGGCACTTTAGTTGTCAATCTTTTAGCAAACATAGGCCTATCTATTGGAGCATTAATTTGTGGAAAATCATTAATGACTGCTATAGTAAATGGTTAATCAATTATAGGGACTATATTGTTTGTATACTTTAATTACTGATTCATGATACATTTTTCTAATATCTTCATCTGTTGCTATAGCAAGCTGATTTACAAGATCAGTCGAAGTAATAATTCCAACCACCTTATTGTTATCTATTATTGGTAATTTTCTAATACCTCTTGTATACATTAGATCAGCAACTTGCCATACTGATACATCTAAACTAGTTGCAATTAGAGGAGATGACATAATTTGTTTAACTGGAGTCGTAATCTGATAAGCATGAGCTACAACCTTTACCGCAAAATCTCTATCTGTAATTATTCCAACGGGTGTATTATTTTCCATCACTATAACTGCACCAACCTTTGCATCTTCCATCATTTTAGCTGCTTCATTTACAGTCAGTGAAACATCTACTGCAATTACAGATTTTGTCATAATATCTTTAGCCGTAACTTTAGCTGCATCTACTGTCAATTTCAAATAAATCTGGTATTTTATGTATATTAGTGATTGGTATAATTTCATCAATGAAAATCGAACCCAAGAATGTTATAATATATCTTAAATTCAATTCTTTTGTAAGCTAATTATGCAAAACATAAAGAAAATCCTTGTCCCTCTGGATGGGTCCAAAAATTCTCTACGTGGATTAGATGAAGCAATTTATCTTGCAAGACAATGTCAAGCAACAATTACAGGTTTGTATGTAATTCCAATAACTAAACCAATTACAGACTCGCAAATTTCCTACCTTGAAAAATATCTACTTAACAATGCCACCAAATTCATGTCAAAAGCAAAAAAACATGCTGCTCAAAATGGCATTCTTTTTGATGATGCTATAATTTATGGACATGAAGGACCCAAAATCATAAACTATGCAAATACCAAATCATTTGATATTATTGTGTTAGGCTCAAGGGGAATGGGTTCAATTAAAGAGATCTTTTTTGGGAGTACTTCA
>JAEMQG010000052.1 GCA_022758935.1 Candidatus Nitrosopumilus sp.
ATTTTTGTTTTTTAAGAAATTGTGTAGCTTTGATTATACTTCCACCGGTACTAATCATATCATCAACTAGAATCAAATCTCTGCCTCTTATCTCATCAAAATTTGTAGCTTTGATTTTCACTTTTCCAGTTTTACGGTCTCTCTGTTTTTCAAGAGTAATATGCCCTATCTTTAAAATTCTGGCAAATTCTTTTGCTCTTTCCTTTCCACCTTGATCTGGAGAAACAACCAGGGGATTTTTTAATTTTAGTTTTGAAAAATATTTTGCTAGATCTGGAATTGCAGTTACATTATTTGATTTTATTTTAAAATACTTTAAACCAATCATACTGTGAATGTCCACAACAATTATTCTGGATGTTCCTACACTTTTGAATAAATTAGCAATAACTTTCATTGTTATTACTTCTCCTGACAAGAATTCTCTATCTTGACGAGCATAACCCATGTATGGTATTACTGCAATTACTTCAGTTCCATATTCTCTTGCTTTTGAAATTATTGATAAGGTTTGAATAAGATTTTCATCCACAGGTGGAAATGTTGATTGAATTACAATAATTTTGTTTTTTTGAAGATTTCCATTTAATGTAATTTTACTTTCTCCATCTGGAAAAACTCTCAACTGAGATTTTAATAAATTTGCTCCTATTTTTTTTGCTAACTTTCTTGCAAGGTATTCAGATGAACTTCCAGATATAACAGTAAATTTTGTCAATAGTTCAACGACAAAGGGGGGGTTCTTAAATTTTGAGTATATTATGGATCAAGATTTTTGTGATCTACATCACTATTTTTATGAAAATAATTACTAAAATTTATGAATGAACAATTAGAATTTCAAGTTAGCTATAATTCAATACAATTCTTTGTACATTGATCTTAATTTTTCATGAGGTTCTACAATAGAAAAGACCTTTACAATATCCGTTTTACTCACTATTCCAACTAAATTTTGATTTGAATCAACCACTGGAATTCCGCTGACCTTATTTTTTATCATTTTATTTGCCGCAATCGCCAAATCCTCTTCTTGATTAATTGTTAAGAGTTCATCATTTAGTAAATCATTTACTGTAAGCTTTTCTCCACCATGTATTGGAAATAGATAATCTCTAGAACGTGTTTTGTTCTTTGTAAAATAATCACTATGAGTTAATAATGTGTTGGTACTAATAAGACCAATAGGAAAACCATTTTCATTAGTTACAACCAATCGTGAAATTTGATTTTTGTTCATTAAACTTAACGCATATTTAAGAGAATCAGATTTTCTACAAGTAACTACTTTTTTAGTCATAAAATTTTTTACAAGATATTTCCCACCAAATACATTAGCATAAGATTTTGTCAAATCTGTTCTTGAGATAATACCTGCTAATTCTCCATTATCATTGACAAGAACTACTGAACCAATTTTGAAAGTTTTCATTCTTGCAGCACATTGCTCAAAAATATCTTCTGTGTCATGCATTATTGTAATTACATTTTTTTTCATTACATGTTTTATTGGAATTTCATCTACTGCACGTGCAGTTTTATCTTCTCCAAGAAATCTACTGATGTCTCTCTCAGTAACAATTCCCACTGGTTTATTTTTGACGGCAATTACTATATGTTTAACAAAATTTGTTTGCATTTTTAATAGAGCATCAAAAATTGATGACTCTGATTGAACAGTGATAACATGTGACGAAAATAATTCTTCCACACTGTATGTCTCACTTATTTTTTGATTTAAATCAGATATTTGATTCTCAAACATGATTTCAATAAAATAAAAACCTAATACTTAGAAAGTATTAGGAACAACTTCAACTTCTACAATACTTCCATTGAATGATGTAGCTATGGCTTTGATTCTACTTTTGTATAGAAAATACTTCTTACCATCATCACTAATGGATCCAGAAATTCCCAAAAGTTTGTTATCATGCAAAGTCTGCAATCTCCTATACACCGTACTTATTGGAATCTTAGTTTCAGCACTTATCTCCATTGCGGATTTTGGCTTTTCCATAGAGTTTTCTAAAATAGCTCTGCAATATTTGTCAGATATTACTTCAAGAATTGCTTCTTTTCTTGAATCATCATCGATTTTTCTTCCTGAAATTAATTCTTGCATGAATTGTGTGCATCAATTTTTGATATAAGATGTAGGTATACTTTGCACTGCACTGCACTCATTTATTTATAATGAAATTCTGAAGTTGTCCCATGAGTTTTAATTACTCATTTTCACTAATTTAAGCAATGTTGTTCAAAAATATTCTAGTCCCATCTGATCTATCCAATAAAT
Organism: Candidatus Nitrosopumilus sp.; assembly: GCA_022758935.1. Lineage (GTDB taxonomy): Archaea > Thermoproteota > Nitrososphaeria > Nitrososphaerales > Nitrosopumilaceae > Nitrosarchaeum. Next base: position 2,300 of record JAEMQG010000052.1, read on the forward strand.
CATTTCATGCATTCAAGATCGCGATGGATATGGCAAAAAAATATGATTCAAAAATTACTCTCCTAACATGTATTCAGGTAGATGCCTGGCATCACAAATTCTATGATTCTAGAGCTGATGATGAATTATTAAAAAAACAAAAAAAAATCATAGCAACTTACATAAAAAAACTAGAGGCACTTGCAAACAATTCAAACATTTCAATGAAATCACAAATTTTGAGATCAGTTTCTGTTGTTAAAGATATAACAACCTATGCAAAATCTCGAAAATTTGATCTCATTGTAATGGGTTCACATGGTAGAACTGGAGTTGATAAATTGATTCTTGGAAGCGTTGCAAATGGAGTTATTCAAAAATCTAGTTGTCCTGTTTTGATTATTAAATAAGAGATGAGGTTTTCCTGATCTCTATAATAGGTAGTGGTAAAGTTGGTTCAGCAATTGCCTTTCTTTGCGTATCTAATTCATTAGATGACGTTCTGTTAGTTAATCGTACAAAAAATAAGGCGATTGGTGAAGCTTTAGATATATCCAATGCCATACCAATAAATTCTAATTTTTCAATTCATGGAACTGATGATTTTTCTAAAATAAATGGCTCTAATATTATTATAATTACAGCTAGTACAGGAATTTATTTAAAAAATAGAACTGAAATGATTGATGCTCAAGTCAAAATGATCAAAGAGATTACAAATCAAATAAAAAAATACTGCCCTCTTGCAATTGTGTTAATAGTTTCTAATCCTTTAGATGTTCTAACATTTGTTTTTCAGAAAGAAACACAACTATCACGAAATAAAGTGATAGGAATTGCATCAAGTTTGGATTCAAGTAGATTCAGATATTTACTCTCAGAAAAATTCAAAGTAAAACAATCTCGGATTATAGATGCATTAGTACTAGGTGAACATGGAGATTCTATGGTGCCTATATTCTCCAGGGTAAAAGTTAACCATCGGAATTTGCTAGAAATAATAAACAAGTCAGAAAAAGAAAAAATCTCGACTGAAATTCGTGACTATTGGAAATCGCTAAGAAATTTCAAAAGTAGGTCTCAATACGGCATTGCTAAAAACACTTTTGATGTTATTAGATCTATCATAAAAAATGAAGATCTGACCATACCTGCATCAATCGTATTAAACGGTGAATATGGTGAAAAAGATGTCTCAATGGGAATTCCTGTAAAACTAAATCAAGATGGCGTTAAAGAAATCATAGAAATAAAATTAGACAAATCAGAAAATGAATTATTAAAAATTTCTGCTCAAACTATAAGAAACTATATAAAATCATTAAATTAGAATTTAAAAATTATTGAAATAAAAACTAAATTCATATTATTCAAACTATGTAATTCCATCTACAATCCCAACAATGATTAGTACATTGTATTCAAGTTTTATTCATCATCATTTGACATTTTTAGAACAAATTATTAGAATTGAAATGCATGAAAAATCATAAAAACAAGCCTAATCTCCTCAAAATAACACTCATTTTGTAATGTGTTTCATATTAAAATATACTATATGTAATGAAAAATTTGTTAGAAGTGGTTGAAGTAAACTTTCCAAATTTTATATCTTTAGTTCGACGTTATCCAATTCCGGTTTTTGCTATTTTTGGGCTCTCTGTTGGAAGCATTTCTCATTGGATTTTAAATGATCCTGATTTTGGTCATCTTGTTTGGTTAGTTGTTGTAGTTATGGGAGGCATGCCCATCATATGGGGCACAATTAAAGGAATGCTTCATCGAAAATTTGCTGCCGATATCATTGCAATGCTTGCAATTATAGTTTCAATCATTACAAACGACCCATTTCCAGGCGTGATAATTGTTTTAATGCAATCAGGCGGCAAAGCACTTGAAGATTATGCATTTTACCATGCACAGGATTCATTGGAAGAATTATTAAAAAGATCTCCTAGATTTGCAATTAGAAAAAATGATGGTATTCAGAATGAAATAGATGTAAATGATGTAAAACCTGGTGACTTGTTAGTTGTTCGTACAGGAGATTTAATACCTGTAGATGGAATAGCCAAAAACGACCAAATTGAAATTGACGAATCTTTAGTAACAGGTGAACCACTTTCAAAAATTAAAAAAATTAATGAAATTGTTCTGAGTGGTACAGTAAATGTTGGAGACACATTTGAAATGGAAGCACAAAAAACTAGTGGAGAGAGTCAATACGCAAAGATAGTCCAGATTGTTCGAAAAGCCCAACAAGAAAAAGCACCTATCCAAAGACTAGCTGACAAATTTGCTGTATGGTTTACTCCCATTGTAATTGCTGTCAGTCTATTAGGATGGCTCATAACACAAAATACGACAACTATTCTTGCAGTATTAGTAGTAGCTACACCTTGCCCACTAATTTTTGCAACTCCAACTGGTATTATTAGTGGAATAAACAGAGCAGCAAAAAATGGTATTGTTGTAAAAACTGGTACTGCAATAGAACAACTTGGAAAGGCAAAAGCAATATTTTTTGATAAAACTGGCACCATTACATATGGCATTCCAAAATTAGAATATTTGAAATCGATTGGCAATATAGAGCCAGATATCCTTTTACGTAATTTGGCAGGAATAGAACAAATGTCATCACATCCTGCTGCAAAATCTGTTTTAATTTTAGCTGAAGGTAAATTTGGGAAACTTCCAAACCCAGAAAATTTTCATGAAATGCCGGGAGCTGGAGTTGAAGGTGATATTGAAGGACAACATATTGTGGTCGGCTCTGAAAATGTTTTTCTAAAAATGAATTCGAAATTAAGCGAGGACATTCAAAACGCCAAAACTCAAATTGATTCAAATGGAAAAATGTTAGCCTTTGTTACAATAAACGGAAATCTTTCTGGAATTCTCATCTTTAGTGATTTAATAAGACCAGATGTTGAATCTATGATTCATAGATTAAACAATTTGGGCATTAAAAAAGCTACAATGTTAACTGGAGATAATTTAAAAAATGCAAATAACATTGCAGAAAAAGCGGGAATTACCACAGTCCACGCAAATCTATTACCGGAACAAAAAGTTGACATTGTTAAAAAAGCTAAGGAACAATATGGCAATGTAATCATGGTTGGTGATGGAATAAATGATGCACCATCTTTGGCAACTGCCACTACTGGCATTGCAATGGGGTATGGAGGAACAGCAATTTCTGCAGCAACATCAGATATTGTGCTTCTTGTAGATGACATTACAAAAGTAGCAACGGCTGTTGAGATTAGTCAACATACTAGCAAGATTGTCAAACAAGGAATTATTTTTGGTATTGGGGCAAGCTTTGTTTTAATGGGTTTTGCAAGTCTTGGATATATTTCACCTGGATATGGTGCATTATTTCAAGAAATTCTGGATGTAACTGTTATTCTAAATGCCTTGAGAGCTAGATAAAAGGAATTATGACATTATTTGTATATAAAAAATTGATTTTTAAAAGGCCTAAAAAATAACCCATCGCTCAAAATTTAGAATAATTCAGCATTTTAATATATTATTAAAATTTATTCAAATTGCAATGGCTCTTGTAATGTCTGTTTTACTGATTATTCCCGAAAGAGAATTATTTCCATCAAGTACTGCCAGACCACTTATATTATTTTCTAAAATTAATTTACAAGCATTTTTTAAATCATCATTAAATTTTATGGAAATAATACCCTTACTCATTACATCTCGTGCAAGTGAAATATTTCCAAATCCTTCTTCAGAAAGAAATCCTTTTCTAATCTGATTTGAAATGGTATAGCCAGAATCATCTTCTTCACTACCTAATTCGATAGAAATTCTAAATAAATCTCTAAATGAAATTATGCCCACCGGCACTTCATTTTGATCCTTTACAATAATTCTAGATACTTTATTTTCTAACATTTTTCTAACAACTTTGAACAGTGGGGCTGCTGTATGAGTAAAAATATATTCATGCGTCATGAAATCAACTACTTTATTATTTCCCGAATAATTTTTTAAATAATATCTTATAAGATCAGTTTTTGTAAAAATCCCCCCAAGATTATCTTTTGTACCTATTACCAAAGAACTAACCCCTCTTTCAAGCATCATTTTTGCTGAATTTTCCATAGTTGAAGTTCTTTCAACGAATACTATTGGCTTCATTATTTTACTGATCAATATATCATCTAACCCCTCTTTGGTGGTCTCTGAAAAAAGAAATAATCCAATATCTTTCTCAGTTATAATTCCTACAGGTTTTTTATCTTCTACAACAATTAATCTGCTTAGATTATTTTCTAATAATTTTGTAATTACATCTGATACTGTTGAATTATTTAAAATCGATATTGGTTTTTTACAAATATCTACAACTGACATTACATCTTAAAAATCTAATTTCTATAAATACGGATAACATAATTTCCATCTATGAAACTAAAATAAATATCATTTTTAGGAGGAATCTCACATGTGGAAATCATACTATTTTTTATATTTGAAGAATTAGAGTAAAAGATATGGCAAAATTCAACAAAATTCTTGTTCCGTTAGACGGATCTAATAACTCAATTAGAGGACTAGATAGAGCGATTGAAATTGCAAAAGGAAGTGGTGCTGAAATTACTGGGTTTTATGTATTTCATTTGCCACTTGCTGCAGGAATAAAATATACTCAAAAAATGAAGGCTGATGCACAAACTAAAGCTATCAAAGCAATTGGTCCAGCAATAAAACGTGCACAAAAAGCAGGAGCATTATTCAAATACAAAACTGGTGGAGGTCACACTGGCTCTGAAATTGTCAAATTTGCTCAAAAAGGAAAGTATGACATGATTGTTATTGGTGCTAGAGGAATGGGTGGTGCCAAGGAAGCATTTATGGGAAGTACCTCAAATTATGTGATGCACAAATCAAATATTCCTGTTCTAGTGGTAAAATAATTAATTTGGGATTTTCCACATTCTTTTTCTTACAATCTAATTTATATTTTATACAATCACATATTTGACACAAATACTAAAAAAGTAATCCTATTTTGAATCAAATAATTGGTAATTATTTGATTAGTTATAAATCACCTCTCTGATGAAAATGGCGGAAATCAAAATCATAGATTATACATTAATGGCTTTGATACACAAACTTGCTTTTTAGAATTTTGACAAAAAGATACTAACATGATTTATTCAGATAGGAGGGCATTCCCAACTATTATGATAAAATACAACACCTAATACAATTAGGCCAATTATAATCGATAAATGTAACGTCATAAGACAGTTTTACTAAATTTTTAAAAAATCTAAAATAGATCTATTAATTAGCATTCTAGATATTTTATATTGTAATATCTAGAAGTATAAGAAACATGAAAAGAATGACCAAAAACTGGGAGAAATATGGTTGAAAGTAATTTTGACACATTAGGAATTATTGAAGGCTCAACTGAGAAAGAAATTCGTAATGCATTCAGACGATTAGCACTTCAATACCATTCTGATAGAGGTGGAGAAAATGATCAATTTATTAAAATTAAACAAGCATATGAAGATCTTAAAATTGGTAAAAAATATCCTGAAACAGATTTAGAGAAAATAAGAAATTCTAGGGTTTATTCAGGTGATTCAGAAGAGGATGTCAGAAGAAAAAATCTAATTTTGGGTCAAGAACTTTCTAAAGAAATGAAAACAGCTGAAGAATGGGCAGCAAATTTAAATAAAACAAATTCAACTGCCGCTAAATTATTTGGCTCAAAAACTCTTGGAGAAATTGAACTTGAAAGAAAAGCTAACAGTGCACTTTCAATAAAAGGAAATTTTATGGCTGGTAGCTTAACTTATGATGGACCTGTTATTATGCAAGGAAACATTTCAAGTCCTTCTTGGACAAAAGAATTTAGAACAAATATTCATCTTACAAAAGGTGATTTCAAATTCATAAATCCACTCGAAAACAAGTACAAAGTTGAAAATGGAGCTAGAATAATTGTAGATAATGGTAATGTTGTGGTAGGGAATGTCTTTGGGAAAAAATACATAGTTCAAGATTCGGAAGGAAGAGTAGGAATTTTTGAAACTCAGGAAAATAGAACTGAAATATATGCACCAAAAGGAAAAATTATCGCAGAAAATATCATTAATACAGTTTCTCTCGACGCTGATTCTATTTTAGTTCTTAATCTTGAAGATGATGTTAAAATTAATGCACGTGAGATCTTGATATATGGAAGTAAAATTACTTACGACACCATAATTGAATTAAAAAAAGGAGGAACAATAAGATTTTTTGAAAATTTCTCGATTCAAAGTATTAGTAATGACGCTATTATCAAACTCGAGAATGAAAAAGAAGTTAGATTATTTGATATCAAAACAAAAAAGATTAAGGATTTAGCAGATGAATTTGTGCCCAACAAGAACGAATATGCTAAAGATGCTACCATGGTTGGTGATGGGTTTACTATTACATATGAAATGTTAGACAATCTATCAAAGAAACCCACAAAAAATCACAATGCTGGGTGGACTTCAAAATTTAGATTTTCTAAAAAATAATCTAAAAATTTCTAATTAGTTATTAAACACTAAAATTTATTTTTAAAATATATAATCATCCATTTCCTATATAGAATCTATAATTATCTATACGTCTTGAGGGAAAACAGGCATTATAATCATTTAATACTCGAAGAATTGATATTCATACCAAATTAACAAAGAATCGAATTGAAAATTTCATTTAGTATAGATAAAAAACTAATCCTTTTAGTAATGACAGTATCCATAACTACACTTTCAATTACTGCCTACCTAAGTTTCAACTATGCAGAACAAATTCTAATAGAAAAAACCAACGATCTTTTACTTGGTGAAGCAGCAACACGTGGTAATTCTATTAAACTTCTTTTTGAATCACGGATTGAACAAAATCAAATTTTAGCAAGCGATCCAATGATAAAAATTCTTGTTACTGACTTGAATCAAGCACCTGAAAAAGAATTTGATGAATTAAGAGAAAGTAAACGTAGAGATTTTCTTACACAAATTCAAGCTTTTCAAACACTAGTTGGATTTTCAATTGGTTTTGAGGATGTAAAAATTATTGGAACAAATGGAAAAGTTTTCTTTTCACTTGGTAAGCTAACTGATAATAATTATCTCAAAGATCCCCTATTTCAAAAAGGATTGAAAAAACCAATCATAGATTTTGAGCCTACTACAACTGGGAAAAAAATGATTATAGTTTCTCCAATTTTTGCTAAAGATAATAAGAAAGAAGATTATCCAATAGGGGTTATCATCTCAAGAATAAGAACCGAATCAATGGATAATATCTTAGTTAACGGAAGTGGATTAGGAAAAACGGGAGAAGTCTACATTGTAAATGATGGATTTTTGATGTTATCTAAATCTCGATTCAAAGACAATGCTATCTTTCAACAAAAAGTTAATACCATTTCCGTTCAAAACTGTTTCAGGGAAGGAAAAACATTCACAGGATTTTATACTGATTACAGGGGAATCAATATCTATGGTTCTTCATACTGTGCTAAAGATTTAGGATTTGTTTTGCTTGCAGAAATTGATGAATCAGAAACAATTCAACCAATTTTAGTACTTCAAGAAAGAATTTTCCAAACAGGTTTGTTAATTACTGTTATAATGATAATTGCCGCATTTATTATTTCAAAATCTTTTTCTAGACCTCTAAAAAAATTGAAAAATGCTGCAAACAAAGTTGCAGGGGGGAATTTTGATGTTAGAACTAATATTAGAACAAGAGATGAAATTGGTGAGCTATCACTCGCATTTGATTCTATGACTAAAAAACTTCAAGAATCATTAATTGAAATTAAAGTGAAAGAAGATGTCATTAAGCAACAAGAAGATATCTTATTACAATTTTCTGATTATAGCGAAAACTACGGCGTATGTATGGTGGATATAATCAACTCAACAAAACTTACCACCGAATTATCTGATTCACAAACTACCGAATTCTATAAAATTTTTTTAAATTCTCTCGCTATAATTGTTAAAAAATTTGATGGTATAGTAGTAAAAAATATAGGAGATGCATTATTATTTTATTTTCCAGTTAAATTCTCAGAAGAAAAATCTACATTAAAGAAATGTCTTGATTGCTGTTTGACTATAAGTGAATCTCATGTTGATATGGTAAAAAAACTAGAAAGGGAAAATTTACCTATTTTTAATTATAGAATTAGTGCTACTTATGGAATGGTAAGAATTGCAAGAACCTTAACATCATCAGTTAATGATATTTTTGGAATTACTGTTAATCGTTGTGCCAAAATAAACCGAACTGCACCTACAAATGGATTGATTATAGGAGAAGAATTTTATGAAAATGTAAAAATTTTTGATGATTTTATATTTACAAAAATAGAAAGTGAGATTGTATCTCCAGAGCATGGATATGGGGGGTATACTGTTTCAAGAAAAAACATCACCAACAAAATTGAAAATTAAATATGCAATACAAATTAGATCAATTCAGTTGATTTTTCTTTAGTAGTTATATCATATGATTCTTCTACATTTGTAACGAAAATCTTCCCATCTCCCTTTTTACCAGTATGTGCAGCATTGATAATAGCCGCAATTACCGAGTCTACTTTCGAATCATGAATAACTGTAACTATCACATCTGTTGAATTAAATTCAATTTGATGCCCTCCAATTTTAGGTCTTTCCCCTGTCCCCTGCCCTAATGACTGGATCAACGTAACTCCACCGACTCCTGTTTGACTGATTGCTTTTACTACCTGTTTTGAAACTTCACTTTGTACAATTGCTTCTATTCGTTTCATAGTTAAACTCTGTCTAATAGAGATTTAAAAATATACTTTGGTTTATCACCAAATTTCTTTATATCTATATTGAAAATTATATCTCCTTGAAAACCTAAAAACTGCCGAAGTTAATCATTTCAAATTAGAGCAAAGACTAGAATACTATTGTGAAATAGAAGAAATTTTTTGTATTTTTCATTATTTGAATTAGCAAGAAACCAAATTCAGTACATTTTAGACCTAAAATAATAAAAAGAAATTAAAAATGATGACCTAATCTAATCGATTAATTCGGTCCAACCTTTGACGAAGACTGAGTTCTTGTAGAGTGGAACTGGTTGTCCAACAGTAAAGTCCATTGGTCTCATCCAAAAGATTGCCTTTGTTGGGCAAACACCAATGCATGCTCCATCTGAGATACATCTTTCTGGGTAGAAAACAAATGCTTTACCTCTCTTCCAGCCTTCGACTGGTTTTACTCTAAGTACATCTGGTCCTAATGTTGTACAGATTTCTACACATAGTGCGCATCCAATACACATCTGTTCGCTGATGTCTGGAATAATTCCTACTGGCATAACGAAATTTCCTTGTTTTTTGATCTTAATATAATTTACCCGAAAAATTCAAATTATAACGGTGTTTCAAATTTTATAACACCGTTTAAAATTTTGATCGATTTTTCAAAATGTCCCAAAATCAGAATGATCAATTTTGAATACTTTTTCAATAATTCCTACTTGATTTAATGAAGAAAATATCAAATCATTACCACTTCTTTTAAGATGATATATTCCAGACTTTTTTGAATTAATAATATGTCTACCTCCTGGAGAAAGAATCCATTCACCACTATCATTTTTTCGGGCCTTGGCAGTAATTAGCACTGTAGATCCACCACCTCTTCCGATAGATGATAACAACATTAGTGACGCATTAATGAATCTCCCAGAATCTTTCTCATCTAATATGTTGTAAAAGCCATTAAATGAATCGATTACAATCAAGAATTTTTCATTTGATATTTTTTTTGCTATTTCAGATATAATTTTTTTCCAATCTGCTTTACTTGGACGATAAATCTCTACCCTGTCATTTTTTTGAATCATTTCTGAAACGATATAGCCACTATAAAGTAAATCAAAATCTAAAAAAATTACTGAATAGTTAGTAGAATTAATTAACTCATTTAGAAATCCAGCTTTAAGAAAAGGTTCAGAATATAATACTATATTTGGATTTTTGTTTGAAAATTCATATTTTACAAGTGTCAAATTATTGTCTACAATCTGCTCAGGATTTTTATCCAACGCTATCTTAGCATCTAACAGACATAATAATGAATTCAGCTTCAAAAGATATCTCTGAAGATTTTCCTAATTCTGGTAAAATTTATCTCAATAATGCTTCTGTTTCTTTAATGCCTTCACAAAGTATAGAAGCGATGAAGGATTTTCTTATTTACTACAATTCTGTTGGACCTGATTCAATAGATTCAGAATCATTTGTGAATGAAAAATTAAGAAATACGAGAAAAATTATTGCAAAAATTATTAATTGCCAACCAGAAGAAGTTATTTTAACTCAAAGTACTACAGACGGAATTAACATCGTTGCAAACGGTCTTTCATTTGAACCAAATTCTAATATCATAATTCGGGGATTATCTCATGAACATCATGCAAATTTCTATCCTTGGATTAGATTACAAAATAAAACCAAAATCAAAAATTTATCTATAGATAAAAATGGATTTTTTAATTTTGATGAACTTGAAACACTTCTTGATGATAATACAAAACTAGTAGCCATTAGTCATGCATTATACAACACTGGTTCAATATTACCAGTCGAAAAGATCGGAAACATGCTTGAGAATAACACTTCTTTTTTCATCGATAGTGCACAAACTGTTGGGTGCATAGGTAATTTTGATTTATCAAAGATCAAATGTAATTTCATGTCTTTTAATGGCTCTAAATGGTTATGTGGACCTATGGGAACAGGATTATTTTATTGCAACAAAAAATCACATGAATTACTAGAACCTATGGCAATTGGTGGAGAATCAGCAATGATTTACGATAATACCAATCTAGCATTCAAAGATATTCCTGATAAATTCCAAACAGGATTTCGTAATTATGTTGGAATGGTTGGATTGGAATCATCAGTAAGATATCTTCTTAAATTTGGTATGGAAAACATACGTAAAAAAAATCTCCGTCTTTCAAATCTTCTAAGAGAAGAATTATCTAAAATAAAAAATATTATATTTTATGGTCCAGAAATTCCACAAGAAAGAACGAGTATAATTTCTTTTAATATTGACGATCATGATCCACAATTAATTGTAAAAAAATTGGAAAAACAAAATATCGTGTTAGCCGTTAGAGAAATTCTAGACAAAAAAATTATTCGTGCATCCCCCCATTTTTTTAATACTGAATCAGAAATAATTCAAGTTGTTAACACAATAAAAAATCTATAGATTTTCCTGCTCTTCTATTACCATCATTGTTAAGGTTGATTGGATTTTACTAATTTTTCTAACCTTGTTGGTGATAATTGTACGTAATTTCTCAGCATTATCCGATGATAATTTTAGTACAATGTCATACACTCCATAAACCCCTTGTACCTCATAGGAAACTCCCTCGTTTGAAAGAATACGTTTAACATCAGCTATGATTGACTCATCAGATCCTAGATCAGAATTCAATAAAACATACGCTGTAGGCACATTCCAGATTTTCATAAAACAGTATTTAACCTTTCACAGATCTCAAAAATTGATTGAATATGAAACAAACAGATCTTACTTTAACAATATCCAAATCCACTCCTAATTTTCCTGGTTCTCCTAAATTGCAATTCATTCCTTGGTCAACACTAAAAGAAGACGGATACAACCTCGAATTATTATTTCTTAGTTCACATACTGGAACTCATCTTGATGCACCATATCATTTTGCAAAAAATGGAGCAAAAATACACCAAATACCCCTTGATAGATTACTAGGAAATGGTATATTGATAAAAATAAAAAAAGGAAAAAATCAGGTAATTACCAAAAATGACTTGGTCTTATTTGAAAGAAAAAATGGCAATATCCAAAAACATTCATCAATAATCTTTCATACTGAATGGCAAAAAAATCTTAATAGTGATTCCTATTTTATTAATAATCCAGGCTTATCTGAATCAGCTGCTAAGTATCTTGTATCAAAAGAGATCAATTTAGTTGGAATTGACTCACCTAGCATAGATTTGGGAATAAATAGAACTTTCATTGTTCATAAAATACTAGCAAAAAATAATATTCTGATTGTTGAAAATCTAACAAATCTGAATAAAATATCTTCAAAACAATTCGATTTTGTAATTTTACCATTAAAACTTAAAAATGCAAGTGGTTCTCCTGTAAGAGCAATAGCTATTCAACGAACAAAATGAAATCGATTTTTTTTATAATTTTTTGATAACTTGCCAATAATTGGAATTTGATTTCCACAAAACTTGCATTTGTTTTCCTTATCAAGATTCCAACCTTCAATATCAAAACCATTTCTCTTGATTACAATGTTGTTACATTCAGGGCAGTAAGTGTGCTCTAGAGGATGACCAGACACATTTCCAATATATGCATACTTTAATCCAATTTTTTTTGCAATTTCATGATGTTTTTCCAGAGTTTTAATAGGCGTA
>JAEMQG010000020.1 GCA_022758935.1 Candidatus Nitrosopumilus sp.
ATTGTATTTCTGCTTAATTCGAGCCTAAAAGCATCTTCAATATAGAGAACTAATTTCATAGCATACATTCTAGCAGTTATAGGCATTCTTTTTCTCATTGGTCTAGTATTTCGGCACTTGTCATTTCCTGCAACTATGGATAAATCTAAATGATCAACTAGCAACCATTGAGCAAACTTGTGTAGTATAATGTAGATTCTTTCATTGTTACCGTCTTGTTTTACTTGTTCTTTTAATTCAGCGAATAATGTTTCTCCTTTTTTCTGATAAACATCAGTTGTAAAATAATTGAATTGGCTAAGAACAGTATCATATTCTTCACGCATTCTTGTTGGAAGACTTGATAGAAAGTTATTAGATTCTTCAACAATGTAACTCATACAATTAGGTAAAGAATATGACTAATAAGAAACGGTAAAGTTTAGATTTTGATATGTTTTAAGCAAGTAAAACCAAGAGAAATTATGGAGTTTTTTCAAACAGAAGAACCAAAAATTGAAAAACCAATAGTCATTGCCGCAATGCAAGACATGGGAAATGTAGGAAGTATAGTAGTAAATTTCATAAATAACAGTTTGAAAACAAAAAAATTTAGAATTGCAAAGACACCATATCCCACATATGTTATGGATATGGGAGGATACATTGACTTACCAAATGAAAGTTGGGAGTACAAATATGCTGATGGATTGATTGTTTTTGGAGGAGGAACAGGTCAACCACAAGACAGCCAAGAACTATATTCGCTTTGCCAAGATGTCATCGATGTTTCTAAAAAATACTCTGCCAAATTCATCTACACGCTTGGGGGGTTTCACACGAACAGGGTATTGGATAAAAATCCCAAAACTTTTGTCACCACTACATCAATGGAATTAACAAAACAAATGCAAGGGCTGGGAATTTCGACAACTCCGCAAAGATCAATAATTACAGGATTTAATGGGTTGATCTTAGGTTTTGCAAAACAAAACGGCATTCAGGGAATGGGAATGTATGGAGAATTAAATCAGCCTGAAATCCCACAATATAGAGCAGCAATTAGCATAATCAAAACACTGGAGAAACTAACTTACAGAAATATAGGAGATACAAGCAAGTTGGAGTCATTGGCGCAAGAAATTGAAAAAAGCTTTGAAAATTAATCATTCATAAAAAAAATCAAAAGAAAATATTGTTATTTTCTTAAAACACTTGATTTTTTTATTGCTTCAATACAATATAGGTAATTGCAGTTTACTCATAACATTACAACAATTCCACGAGCATTTCAAACAGAAATAGAGGGAGTCAGATACTATCAAACACCACAAGGAAAACTATATCCATCAATTACCACCATATTATCTAAGACATCAGACATGTCAGGCCTTGATGAATGGCGAGAAAGAGTTGGAAACGACGTTGCAGAGCAAATAATGAAAGAAGCACAAATTCATGGAACAATGACACACAAACTATGCGAAGATTATCTAAACAATAAAGAATCAGAAGGAGATTTTTTAGATATCCCAAAGAATCATTTTGAAAAACTAAAGCCATACTTGCATAAAATGAATAACATTAGAGGAATTGAACTTCCACTGTATAGTGATGAGTTTGAAATTGCAGGAACATGTGACTGCATTGCAGAGTATAATGGAGATTTATCAATTATTGATTTTAAGACCAGCAGGAGTAGACTAGTGGAACATTATGATAAAGTTCAGAAATATTTCATGCAGGCAACTGCATATTCGCTCATGTGGAAGGAAAGAACAGGAACAGAGATAGATCAAATTGTAATTATCGGCTCTGAAGAAACCGGTGATATTGCAGAGTTCATCAAAATACCATTTGATTTCAAAGATGCATTAATTGAAAAAATAGGACGGTTCCATGAATCAGGGATAAAATAATTTCTAAACTCTTTTCACTATACTTTTTGATTCTCTTTAATGGATTTCTTTAATTCCTCATAGGATTCCAAATATTCTTTTTTCAATAGATTTGCAGGCTTTTTCTTATTATTTTTGTTTTTTTGTGCCTCAGATTTAGTTTGTGTCATATTACTATATCACGTATGTAGGATATTTTCTATTCGAATTAGATGCTCGTTTGTACGAATTAGTCTTATTCCCTCATGATTCTAAACTAGGCTTAAAATAAAGTAAAAATTAACCCATAATGTAGAAAATGACCGATTTTATTCATGAAGCATACAAAACCATCTATGTTAGAGATTTGATCAAACTAAGTCTAGATGATCTGCTCAGCATGATGGCATCGCTTGAATCAGGCAGTGCATATTGGGTTGACGGAGTTCTCTTTGCATGCTTTGCAATGACTGAATCTGAGGAATTGGCAAAAAAAGAAATTCAAGGTCAAACATATTTGGACAAAGTCATATTTGCAAAATATGATGACTATACCAAGACAGCCAGATTATCAACCAATATGGAAATTAATGTTTTAAACGTACAAAAAAGTCGCCTTTATAGGGACTTGATATCATGGTTGAAAAAACAGCCAATATGGAATGAATAGATTAGAATCTACATCCACATATCAAGAACTAAATATTTTAATGTCTTTTTGCAAAGGGAGATAAATTGGATAAAGATGAATCAGAAATTTTCATAACAGAATTTCCAAAAGAAGGGTTTGGCATCATAGATCAGTTACAAGGAAGAGTTCAATTTGCAATTTTAGATCAGATGAAGCTCATGAAAACATCAGGTATGGAATACAAAGAGATTAACGAGATAATTCTTGCCAATGTTCAAAAAATTATAGAAAATTATCAGTCAAAAGAAGATTAAATATTTTCAGGTTTAATTTCATACAGAATTTATTATAAAAATAAACAAATGTTAAGAATTTACAGAATAGTCTTTTTATTTCATTAGTGCAATATAGTCTTAGGTAGTAATCAAATAATTCCAAACATCATTGGCATGTAAAAAGAGAATTGGTGCTCAGTTGTCAAGGGATAACTGATTGGTTTTGATTACTATCGAATTTTTACCGTATTTTTGCTAAATCACTTTACAAACAATCCCAGACCAAATTCGTGGTTACTCGGATATACCGCATTTTGTACAAGTCCAGACCATTTGAAACATTTGTGCCTGTCGAATCATATGATTTCCACATATTTTACAAGTGTCATGATTTCCAGAAGACACTATCGATACTCATCTCCGCAGTCACCAATTATGTCAAAAAGTTCATTTGATTTTCCAATAACTGAATTTATCATGATGTGATCTTGAGAGTCTAGCTGCAAATCAAAGACTCTGTTATTATCTTGCCTATGTTCAGATATCCCAAGGCGTGCACCAATTATTACCCCTGCAACTGCAGGTTTATCTAAAATGAATTTTGTAGATACATTTGCAATACTTGAATCATGTTTTTTTGCAATTTTAGACAGGACATGTAATAATTCTTGAAATAATTTCCATCCACCCCATGCATCAATCATGTTATGATATTTTTGTAGACTAGAAGTAACCAAGTCTGCTCTGTGTGGGTCTGGAGAATTGAGATATTTTTCAGATAAAAATCCGCCTAACAAAGTACCATATGTGAGAAGATGCATTCCATGTTTTTGGCAAAATGGAGCCATTAATTTTTCAGGTCTTTGATCTAAAATAGAATATTGCACCTGATTTGATACTAGTTTGAATCCTTTCTCAATCATTATTTTGACTCGTGTGGTATCAAAGTTTGTCAGACCGAGATGTTTGATTTTTCCATCATCTCGTAGTTTCGATAAATGACTAAGTGCATCAAGATAACTAGGATTATTGTAATCCCACCAATGAAACTGTACCAAGTCAAGTGTATCAGTATTCATTTTGTGTAGTGACTGGTCAATATGATATTCCATAATAGATTTTGTCATAGGTCCTGGATTTGGTACAAATTTAGTTAATGCTTGTGATTTTGATATCTCGATTGGAGGTAATTGTTTTCTAAATTCTCCAATGTATGATTCTGCAGGACCATAGATATCAGCCAAATCCCATGTGGTAAATCCAGTTTTGTGATATTTGAGCATCTCTGAAATAGCAGATTCTTGATTAATCTGTCCATGTCCACCAGAGACCTGCCACATTCCATTTAAGATTCGACATATAGGTAAATCATCAGCCAGGATAGTTTTTGAGTTTGACACCAAATCATGTAGAATTTTACTTTATTTTATGAGTATGCAAAGATATGACAAGATAACAATAGACAAGAGATCAGTGAGGAACAATCAATTAATTTAAGAATCACCAAGCAGATAGAATATCCATATGGTTCATTACTATATCAAAAAAATAAAGCGTCTTTCTCATAAACCATCAACATGTGTGGATTGTAATAGTCAAAACATCATAGAGGATGCAGTATTGGCATCAACTGGTCCAACTCAAGAAAACACAGACTATACACCATCTGTCTTATGTCTGGCATGTGAAACTTTGATGATAATTACTACCTACCCAGGAGCAGGACTTGGCCTACTGGCATCTACAGGAAACGAAGTGTCAATGCGTAGTTAATGTCACAATGATAATAAAATTTTGAACTAGAAAAAACAGAATAATTTTGCTAAATTAACACAACAGGTATAATTAATTTAAAAGTGTCATTATTCATCAAGATAAGATAGCAATTGAATAAATTATTTTTCTTGTTGATTCCAATTTTGCTTTCAGGTTTTATCCATCTCTGGAATCCTGTCGGATATCCAGATGTATTTTTTGATGAGGGAATTTACATGAGACGTGCAGTAAATCTTCTAGATACTGGAAATCCACAGGAAG
>JAEMQG010000003.1 GCA_022758935.1 Candidatus Nitrosopumilus sp.
ATGCAAACGGTCTTTTTATTGGACCAATTAATTCCATTACTTTTGCAACTTTAGTTCCTGTCTCGTCACAGAGTATTTGTCCTTCAACTAACTTACCAGATAGTTGAATGATCACTCTGCCACTACCGGCTAAGTGCAATATTTCACCTACCTCCTGCAATTAGAAGTAACAATCACAGTACTGTTATCATAGACTTCTGTCAACTTTACTTTAGCTAAGAGCTAGATTTGATTTTATTTTGACTGCTTGGCTCTTTTCGCAACTAATTTTTGTGAAATTTTGTTAAGAATATTTGTCTTGGAGGGTCCTTTTGGTAACACTATGTAGCCTGATCTAACGTAGGGTCTTTTAGGGAATCTTACTTTTTCATCTGATTCTGTGATTTCAAATCCAACTGCCTGTGCAGCTTCAGTTAATTCTTTTAGTGAAGGATCAAAAACACATTTTTCCTTTTCTAATTTTCTTCCTTTTGATCTTGGTAATGTCTTATTAAAATAATCCAGCCAGATTACGACATGCTCGTAATCTTTCATTTTATCACTTCAATAAAACTGCGTTGACTATGCCGATTTGACCTGGTTTGGAAACCACTCTACATTTACCTTCTTCTGTTTCTAATATGGCGCCTTTAGTGATGATCCCCCTTCTTTGATAATCATTGTTTGTGGAATTTTCCAATACCTTGAGAATTTTTGTTTTCTTTACTTTGGAATTTTTCATTGCCAAGTTTACAAAATCGATTGATTTCAAAGCTGTTTTTTTATTATTACCTCGTACACGTCTTGTAATTGTAACTTGAGCACCTGAAACTGCTTCGTTAGGATATCTGTCAATTTCATACTTTCTTCTGATTCTTAATGGATGTCTTCTTCCTCCAGTTATCTTACTGGTTGCAAGATTTTCTACTGACTTTCGCACGAGTATTCTTTTAACTACTCTAATTTATACAAAACGCAAAAAATTAGCCTTAAAATAAAAAATATGTTTAATTTAGTTTAGTGACGATTTGAGATGTATAATTTGATTCTGACATCTTTGCAGTTTTTCTTACTTTTGAAAACAATCTTTGTTTGAGATTCTCCACATCTCCTTGTATTCCAAAATATTTTTGGAATTTTTCAGTAGTGTTGAAAATTTTTAATCTTCCTACATTTTGATGAGTAATAAAGTCTAATTGTCGTAATTCCTTAAGATGTTCGTATACTCCAGAACCTCTTGTTTCTACAAGTTGTTTTGATGAAATCGGTTGCATGTATGCAATATATGATAATGTTTTCAGAGTTGCATTTGGAAGAATAGGTTTCGATGCATATCTTTTGATAGTAGAACTGTACTCTGGTTTTAATTGAAATACATACGAGCTATCTGGAAGTGTAATCACTTCAATTGCTTTAAAGACTGATTTGGTCTTTTTCATTATGTCGTTGAGTAATTCAAAGGTCTTTGTACGTGATTCTGTGCCTGATGCCTTGATTAATTCTTCTATTTTTAAGGGTCTTCCAGAAGAATAAAGTGCTGCTTCTATTCGTGCAGTTGCTTCGTCGTCTTTTTCAATTTTAGTCAATTATGTATATTCCAGTATAAAATCTACTTAAAGAAACCTTTTCCTCATTTTTGATCAGATTGTTAACTTCTCTTTTATCAAAATAATTTTTATATCGTCATCTATTTGCTCCAAGTCTATTTTTTCATCTCTAGCTAAAAACAATATTGCAAAAAAACATCTGATTGAATCAATTCCATCAAGATCTTTTATTATGGTTTGAAGCATGCCGTATCCAACGTCTGAGATCTTTTTAATTATCAAATCTTCATATTTTCCAATGATATTTTCGAGTGAAATAAAGTATTCTTGAAAATCAGGCGCCTCAATTGGTTCTATGTTTAGTCTATTTCTTCTATTTTGTGGATTTGCAATGGTACCAATTAGATTCTGTAGCAATCCTAACAAATCATCTAATGAAACCGGGTACGTAGACTCATGTCTGTAAGGCATATAGATTAATTCTATATCTACATCCGTTCTCTGTTTGATGGGTTTCTTTTCCATTGCTGCACGTTGTAAAGCAAAAATACTTTCTACCTTCATTCGGTAAATTAAGGAGGATGACAGTGCCGCCATTCCTGCAATTCTAAGATCTTTTTTCCCGTTTTTTTCAAGAATTTTTATCAATAAATCCAAAATTAGAATAAGATCAATCTCCCAAACATCTTTTTTGCCAATTGAGGTAGGATTAAACAGAATATTTACTGGCGCTTGCGAGATACCACCTGGAATTTGCTCTTCACTCATATACTCTCTATCTTTTTATTCAATAATATCTAAGGGCTCTATTTTTTTCTTATATCCAGTCAACTCTTATATTGTTATGACTGAATTGCTACTTTATGAAATCTGCAAGAATTACTGGTCCTAATGAGCCATTGAAAGTTGTAGAATTAGAAACTCCCCATCCTAAAGATAACCAAGTTTTAATTAAAGTCAAAGCGGTAGGGGTTTGTCATAGTGACTTACACCTTTGGGAGGGCGGTTATGATTTAGGTGATGGACAATTTATGAAAGTCACTGATAGAGGTGTAAAGTTCCCTGTTACTCCTGGACATGAAATAGTTGGCACGGTTGAAGAATTTGGAAATGATGTTAAAGGTTTTTCAAAAGGTGACTCCGTGTTGGTTTATCCTTGGATCGGATGCGGTGAGTGTCCTGCTTGTAAGGTAAACAATGAAAATTTATGTGATACTCCAAAATCTCTCGGTGTTTTTCAGGACGGTGGGTACTCTGATTATTCACTTGTCCCACATTTCAAATATCTGGCAAAATTAAACGGTGTTGATCCAGAATCTGCAACTTCATTGGCTTGTTCTGGATTAACAGCTTACACTGCAATTAAGAAATCAAACCAAAATTCCCCTGAATTTCTTGTAATAATAGGTGCTGGAGGATTGGGTTTGATGGGAGTACAAATCGCAAAGGCGATCACCAAAGCCAAAATAATCTGTGTGGATTTAGATGATCGGAAATTAGAAACGGCAAAAGAAATGGGAGCAGATTTTGTAATGAATTCTAAAGATACTGAAACATCTAACAAAATAATTTCTGTTTGTAATGGTAAAGGTGCTGACAGTGTTGTGGATTTTGTTAATGCTCCACCTACGGCTAAAATGGGATTGACTGTTCTAAGAAAAAGAGGAAATCTAGTTTTAGTTGGTTTATTTGGTGGTTCTATAGATCTATCTCTTGTTACAATTCCTCTTAAATCAATTATTATTCAAGGTGCTTACACTGGAAATTATTCTGACATGTTGGAATTATTAGAGCTTGCTCGGAAGGGAACAATTAATCCAATGATTTCAAAAAGATATTCACTTGAGAGCGCAAATTCTGCATTAGAGGATCTTAAAGCCCGTAAAATTGTAGGACGTGCTGTAATTAATCCTTAACTCAGAATATTCTCTGTAAAATCTGATGACATAAAAAATTGTGTATTTATTTTGTATGTGGCAGTAAATTGTTATTTTGTATTTGCTCATTTGAAAAATATATCATTTATGACACACACGTTCTACCATTAATTTATTCTATTCATGGAAAACGCTTGTAATATTACTCTTCTAGCATCCAGCCTACTTCTATTTGATTTTTATCTGATTCCTCTCCTACACCTGTAGCAAATCTCCATATGATGGGCGCATCTGTTGTCATTTTTGTTTTAATTTTAACAAGTGATTCTATCTCCGAATTTAAATTTTGATTAGCAGAACCATGTTCTTTACAAAATTTGCATTTTTGATCAAGTGTTGTTGGGAATAATTCTATTAATGGATAAGTCATGCAGGCAAGAGGTCTCTGGCTATATATTTTACAAGAAAATCCGCCATGAGGTGATCTGTTCTTAGTTTCTGTATCTAGAAAAGGACATGTATTTCCATTTTGTTCTTTGCCCATTAATTGATACGCTAATATTTTTGTTGGGATTAATTTTTCATTTGATGTTCCAATTCTTGGCACAATTTCTATTTTTAATTTATGTATTTTTGCAAGCTGTTCTATTTTTTCTTTTTCTTCAGGTAGTATTAAAACTCCAATCTTTCCAAATTTTTTTGTTGGGTAATACTCTCTTTCAATACAACACTGAGAACAATCCGTCACACATTTAAATTCCATAATTTATTTTAATTTGCATTATATAAAATTCATTGTATATTTTATCTTGCAATGCCTACAAATTCTTTATTCTGATAATCTTTCTTTAGTATGGGGTTTCAATTATAGGTCATTGGTAAATGCTATCTATATTTTGATCAAATGATCAAATTGGAGTTGTTTCACTAAATTAAATACACATTTTGTAATGATAAAAAATGACTAATGTACTTAGTACTATATTTGGCACAATATATGATATGATTACTTCATTATTCAGTTGAAAATTAATGAATTCTGTGTGGTTACACATTGTTAACTCACTCTATTGTAAATCCCAAATGATGATTGTAAAGACACTTTTTCTTTTTAGAAAAAATGGGAATGATATTGAAATTTAGTCAATTTATATGCTCATAACTGTAATGTCTACTATGGGTAAACGTCAAGTTAAAAATGAAAGTGACTTAAAAGAAATGCGTTTACCTGAAGAGGGTGAACTCTTTGGCAGAGTTCTTAAAATGCTTGGTGGAGAAAACGTGATGATAAAATGTACTGATGGTCTTACTAGGAGAGGTAGAATTAGAGGAAAATTAAAGCGCAGAGTCTGGATTCGTGATAACGATATAGTCATAATTGCTCCATGGGATTTTAAAGAGGATGAACGAGGCGATATTGTTTGGAGATTTACTTTACCTCAAGTAGATTGGCTTAAAAACAACAACCATATACCAAAAGACTTCTAAGTCTCCTTTGATTGGTCTGGTAAATGTATTTGGTTTATGAATAATTATGCGATATTTGATATCTTTTGATAACTTATCTTAATATACGGAATAATTATTCCACATATCAAATGGAACAAGGCACAGTAAAGTGGTTCAATCGCACTAAGGGCTTTGGTTTTATCGAAAGAGAATCTGGTGACGATCTATTCGTTCACAAATCAGATGTTGATGGATTCATCAATGAAGGCGATAAAGTCGAGTTTGAAGTAGGCGAGGGTCAAAAAGGACCAGCTGCTCAGAAAGTCAAAAAAACAGCATAGGCAATAGATATTTTTATTAATTTAAGAGTTCATCATTGTTTTCTTAAATTAGTCTATTTTTTATTATTTTTACATTTTTAATTTATAAAAAACTGTGGTCCCAAGCGAAGGAGTTGAACCTTCGACAGCCCGGTTTCTGTATGCCTGATATGCTGTTATTCGGTCAGCCATCATAAGCCGACAACTACAGCCGGAAGCTCTACCAGGCTGAGCTAGCTTGGGACAAAAAAAAGAAGTGTCCTTGTATTAAAAAACTATCGAAGATGACCTAATTTGATTAATAATTACATCTCTACTCCATATGCATAAATACTCTATTTCAAGAAATTTGATTATGTCTGCACAGACGTTATCTTACTCTGGTTATGTCTGTGCTCCCTATTTACACAATCATACATCTATCGAATTAAAAGATGCTTGGATGATCTCAAACAATATTGAATCATTGTATTTTGTGACTGGAACATTTTCCAATGAAAGTGATGCGTATTTTTCTAATTCAACTAATCATTATATTTTGGGAAAATTCAAAGATAGTCAGTACATCATAAATGATCTAAACAAATACAACCAAGAAAAAACATCCTTTGTTTTTAGTATTAAAGACGAATTTTTTCAAAGGGAGGTTATAGGGGAAACAAATTTTATTACGGTTTATTATTTAGAATATGGGCAATCTAAGGAGGATTTACAAGAAATTGCAAATCTCTTATTAAAAAGGGCTAAAATTGAGACTGCCGGCGCAGGTTACATGAATATGATTTGTATGTCTCCTTCAAAATTTACTTTTCCATACTCTGAAAATATTGTGATAATTGAGGTTGCAAGTGAAAAGAGCCATCAGAGTGTAAAAAAATATTGCGAAGAAACCAAACGTGATGTTAATAGAAAAGGATTGACAATGACCAATTTGCTTAGTCTTTCAATTCTGGACAAACTAAAATAGAAAAGTTAAATTCTTCCGTCGGCTTTTGGGTAGTAAATTTACTCATAACTGATATTTCATGCCCAAATTATTAAATATTTACTCTCATTTTTGAAAAAAGGTTGTTTTACTTGTTTGGCATTCTACGGGTTTAGGGTTTTTTCGATACAAAAGAGATTACAATACTTTATGAAGATGAAAATCACAAAGCAAACAGAAAATCAAGAAAAACTAGTTATATTAGATCACGAAAAATTCCCGTAAACTCATCCTTTGGAATCACACTACGTACTTCAAATAATCCTAATGGCTCATGTCCTTGTTTATCATAATATTTGTAGATTCCTTCTTTTGTAGGGTAAATTTTTAGAATATCTTGTTGTCCTGGTTCTAACAGGCTTGTCTCTACATTCAATCCTTCAATGTATAGTCTATGCTGCGCATCTCCGTTATTAATGACAGTCAAGATATATGCAAAATTTATTCTAGTTACAATGTGAGGATTTGGGTCTCCATCCACTTCCAAGACCCCTTTGAGTTGGACTTTTCCTTCAATGTCTTCAAAAGCGACAGTTTGTTCAATTTTTTCTTTCCATGTGATGGGAACGTGTCGGACATTACCTTGTCCAATGAATACAATCATTCCTACTAGAGCTACGACGCCTATCACGACTACAACAAGTATCATGAATTTGTCCTTTGACAACATGTTCTGGTAGGGTGATCATCTATTTTTAAACAAAATACGATTGTTAACATTGATACGCACTGACAAATATCAAACTTGTGAGTTGAATCTTAAGACCAAAAATTAGTCAGTTGTTATGTAACTATTGACTAGA
This sequence comes from Candidatus Nitrosopumilus sp., assembly GCA_022758935.1. Taxonomy (GTDB): domain Archaea; phylum Thermoproteota; class Nitrososphaeria; order Nitrososphaerales; family Nitrosopumilaceae; genus Nitrosarchaeum. Next base: position 6,961 of record JAEMQG010000003.1, read on the forward strand.
ATTTGGCAAAACCTCATTTTTTTCGTGAAAAGAAAAAATAGATTCCAATTCCTAAAAAAACAAAAATGGTACCAAAAATTTTATCATAAATTGATGTATGATAAATTAGAAATCCACAGATACCTATTCCAATAAAGGGTAATATTCTCTCACCAATAAATTTAGTTTCTTTTTCTTTTTTTAATACGACCAATGACAGACATACAAAAATGTAAACGATAGACAGGTTAAAGACTGAAAATGAAATCAACTGAGCTATTCCACCATATATTGAAAGGAAAAACGCAATGATTCCTTGTATAATTAATGCCATGTAAGGCGTTTTGTATTTCTTGTGTACTTTGGAAAATATTTTTGGGAATAATCCTTC
>JAEMQG010000058.1 GCA_022758935.1 Candidatus Nitrosopumilus sp.
ACACTGGTATTGGTTAGTTTGTGGTCTATTTTGGAATCCATAATTGCCATTGCGTTGGATTGAAGATTTGGTGTAATAATTAATACAGTTAATGTAAAAACAAAGACCAGTAATTTGCAATAGTTTTTCATCTATGACCGAATTTAGACCATACCATTTAATGTTTTTTCCAACTCTGGCCCAAATCTCCAAATTATATGTGAGACTGATGCTGTTTACGCTTCTAAACATAAAGACAAAATAGATTCTCTTCACGATCTTTTAATACAATAATGACGTAACGAATCCAGATATTGTCATGTTGGAGAAGCAATTTAATCCAGAAATATTGTACAATAGAATTGTTCATTATTACATGGACAAAAAAGGATATTCAAAAGAAAAAGCAAATTCAATTGCACAGTCAGTTGTAACAAGAGAGGCTCAGCGAAGAATATGCAAAAATGAAAGATGCAAGCATTTTTCACATGATCACATTAGAAATTCTGAAACATGTCTAGTCATAGACTGCGACTGTGCAAAATTTTCAAGCTAGATAAAATCATCCAAAGAGTTTTCACGTAATGGCTGCGAACTAATCCCAATTTTTCTTAGGGACTCTGCAAATTCCTCAACAAATCCATGAATAGTGTAAACTTGTTCTGCACCTGAACGCTTAACCACATCAACGAGTTCGTTAAAATCACAATGATCACTCAAGGGAAATGAATAGTCAGCTCGTCTTCCAAATGCAAATCTTGAAGATTGTGCCCATCCACTAAATCCAATAGTTACTGCGCCATACTTTGATTTCATGTCCTTTAGAAAAGAATTTTTCCCAGACATCATTGGTGCAACCATAATCCACGGTTTTTTAGACAGCAAGCCATTTTCTTCTGCCTCCGTATGACCCATTCCATCCTTTAGGGATACGCCAAATCTTTGGTGAAGTGTGTTCATTTGTTTTACCGAGTCATGAAAGTAAAGAGGGCCCCAATGCCCAAATAGTTGAGTGATGGTCTGAGCTTTTCCTAGTTGATATCCCAATAAGATTACAGGTAATCCTCTTGCATAAAGATCGGAAATTAGTTTATTGACTTGATTTTGTAATTCAACCAACTTTGGAAAAATAAATTCTGGCAATCCAAATGTGCATTCTGTTATTAGCGTTTTACATTTTGGAATAGTTGCACCTTTGAGAAATCCTCGATCTCTGGTACAAATATCGCCCGTGTAGAGAATATCATCAAAAAGTAAACTCTTTGATCCCAAAATATGGCCGCTATCAATTAAGGAAAAATCATCAATATGTTGAATATGATTATCCATTTTAAATCCCCTAAGATGCGCAATTTCGTTTGTTTCAATTGAAGTAAGAATCGTGCCTCCATTTTTTGATGGGAGGTGATCAAAGTGAGCATGAGATACAAAATTGATTCCAGTAGCATCAACATTTTTGGGATCTAAGCATACTCGTCTTTGGCTAACTTCACATAGAATACCGTTTTTTGTCATTCTGACAGTTGGAGACAATACAAGACAAAACAATTGAATTTGATATAAATTGCAGGTTTGGTATTTGTGAACCTCGGATCAATTGCTTTTCAACTAAAATTGGCCAAATATCAAGTCAGGGTATTCTAGCATTGTTTTTTAATATTAAAACTAGAAATTAGTTTTTAATCAGAGTGAAAATAAATTCCACTACCGATGGATTATTGAAAAGCAAAAATCCGAAATATTTGGTCACATTTTCAAGAAGTGGGAGTTTACCTTTAGAACCACACACATTAATTGTAGGTTTGGCCTAGCATGAGTTAGTTGCTAAATCTAGGAATTTTAATTTCGGGACGTGGGAGCAATATGGAATATATTCTAAAATCAATTAAACAAAAAAAAATCCCAATAAATCCAGTAATAGTCATATCAAACAAATCAGATGCTAAAGGCTTGGAGATTGCGCAAAAATTAGGCGTTAAAACAGAAATAATTGAGAGTAATGATTTCAAAGGAAATAAATTTGAATATGACAAAAAAATAATTAGAGTTTTAGAAAAATATGGAGTTACACCAAGCAATGGACTGGTGTGTCTAGCAGGATTTATGAGAATAATCAGCCCAGAGTTTGTTAAAAAATATAAAAATAGAATCATCAATATTCATCCAGCTTTACTGCCATCATTTCCAGGACTTCATGCACAAAAACAAGCGATAGATTATGGTTCAAAATATTCAGGATGTACTGTACACTTTGTAGATTCTGAAGTAGATACTGGGCCGATCATTTTGCAAGCAATAGTCAAAATAAAAAAAGAAGATACAGAAAAGACACTATCCAAGCGCATCTTGAAGAAAGAACATCAGATTTACCCAGAAGTAATAAGACTGTTTGCAGAAAAAAAGATAGAGGTTTTAGGAAGAAAAACAATAATTAGCTAGGAATCAGGTCCACCAAAAAAATACAAAACGACTAATTCTTTTGAGTTTCCATGAAAAAAATGCTCGATGTTTTTTCCTACATAATACACCTTATTTTCAGATATAGTGTAATCAATATCTTTAATTTTTAAAAATCCGTCACCTTTGAGAATAAAATACAATTCGTCGCTTTCATGTGGTTCTTGTGTATCACTTTCTCCTGGTTGCAATACCAATACTCCTGCTGCTAAATTTTCTTTGTTGATAAAAGTGTGAAAATAGAAATCATTTTTTTGTATTTTTTCAATATACTCATTTATGTTAAATTCCAGATTCATTTTATTGCGAAGCCACAGTGTAAAACTTTGGTTCAGGTAGTTTCTCCATAAACGACACTGCCATGGAGTGAAGTTTTTCATGTTCTGGACTTTGGTGCATTTTACTGAATTTTTCTAGATCTTCAAATTCAACTAGCACACGATGCTTGCCGTCTTTAGTTTCTAACAGTCGTCTATTTACAAAACCATCGAATTTGGATATTGTCTTATTGGATTCAGAAAACCATTTTTTAAAGTCTGCGACAGAGTTTGGTTTTATTTGGATATCAGATATCACTACAAACATGAATTTGTTCAATTAAGACTTACATAATTTCCTTTCCTAGATTTTCAAATTGAGATTAATGGTTTCCAAGGATTAAATATCTACCAACTAGAAATAGTTTTGATGACAGGCATAAAAATAGATGGAAAAGAGATTGCATCAGACGTAAAAGATAGGGTTCGGAGAGCTGCCACAGAACTAAAGAATCAAGGGATCAATCCATGTTTGGCAACCATTCTAGTTGGAGATAATCCAGCATCTGTCACTTATGTTAAAAATAAGCATAATGCGTGTGAAGAGGTAGGAATTGAAACCAAAGACTTCAAGTTACCATCAAATATCTCTCAATTAGAAATAGACAAAATAATTGATAATTTGAATAAAGACAACTCAGTTCATGGAATTTTGGTTCAATTGCCACTACCAGAACAGTTGGATGAATTTATCACAACGTCTAGAATTTCGCCCTTGAAAGATGTAGACGGCCTTACACCACATAATGCAGGGTTACTGACAATGGGAAAAGCAATACTTGTTGCTTGCACGCCGTCTGGGATAATGGAAATGTTTGATTATCACAACATCGATCTGGAGGGGAAAAATACTGTTTTAATAAATCGAAGCAACCTTGTAGGGAAGCCTCTGTATCACCTGCTTTTAGAAAGAAATGCCACAGTTATCACATGTCACTCTAAAACAAAAAATATTGTAGAATTTTGCAGATCAGCTGACATTATAATTACAGCAGTTGGGGATAGAACCAAGTTTACATTGACGCCGGATATGATAAAAAAGGATGCAATAGTTATTGATGTCGCAGTTTCAAAATATCAAGAAAAGCTAGTTGGCGATGCAGATTTTGATCAAATCATTCAGAAAGCATCTTTTGCAACTCCGGTTCCAGGAGGAGTTGGGCCCATGACAGTTGCAATGTTATTGAAAAATACAATAACAGCTGCATCATTGAGTAATCAAATTGGAAAATAATTCCGAGAAAACATCATTGCGAAGATTACTCTTAGAGAAAAGAGATGGAACATCTTTTGATTTAATGAAAATTGCAAGCAAGTCAATACTGAAAAAAATAAAGAAAATTGAATCATTTAGGGATGCGCAGAAAATAGGTGCCTACTATCCAACAGGTAGCGAAATACTAACACAGGATATTATGCAAGAAGCCCTAAGTGACGGAAAGGAGGTTTTTTTGCCCAAAGCGGTTGGAAAAGAAATGGAATTTAGAAAAATTGTCGATTTTAACAGCCTGGAGAGGGGCAGTTTTGACATAATGGAGCCTCGCGATGAATGTCCAATCAACAACAATCTAGATGTAATACTAGTTCCAACAGTAGGAATTTCGCCTACGGGAGTAAGACTTGGATATGGCCATGGATATTATGATAGGTTTTTAGCAAAAAACAAAATTGAGACAATTTCTTTGACGCTGGAAAAACAGATTATTAGAAACATTCCACGTTCCGAACATGACATTATTATTAATTGGATTGTAACTGAAGACAGAGTACTAGATACATCAAAGATAAGATAGACCTTTTTTGCCAATGTCTTTCCTATAGTATTTGTGAGGCCATGAGATTTTTCCTACGGCGTCATATGCATTTGCAATTGCAGATTCCAGAGTGTCACCAAGCGCTGTAACCCCCAAGACTCTTCCACCATCAGATAGGATCTTTCCATCATGTCTTTTTGTTCCGGCATGAAAGACAATTGTGTTTTGAGAAACCAGATCAACCCCCGTAATTTCTTCATTTTTGGGAAATGATTCAGGATACCCCTCAGATGCCAAAACAACGCATACAGAGAATTGAGTCTTCCAATCTATTTGAGGCATTGAAGAAAGCGTACCTTCGACACTTGCTACAAGATAATCATACAAATCAAAATCCATTCTCATCGTGATTGGCTGGCATTCAGGATCACCCATTCGTACATTGTACTCTAAAACATATGGTTCACCGTTTCTAATCATCACTCCTGCATAGAGAAATCCTTTGAAAGTGACTCCCTCATTTTTCATGGCATTAATGGTTTTGTTGATAATGTCATTTTGGATTTTTTCAGCTAGTGTATTGTCAATGACAGGAGTTGGAGAATATGCGCCCATTCCACCGGTGTTTGGGCCTTTGTCATCATCAAAAATTCTTTTGTGATCTTGGCTTGATGCCATCGGTATCGCAACTGTTCCATCACAGAGTGCAATGTATGATGCTTCAATTCCATCAATTCTTTCTTCTACAATAATGCGATTTCCAGCCTGACCAAATGTCTTTTTTACCAATATCGTATTAATTGCAGAAATTGCTTCATCGACATTACTACAAACAATCACACCTTTTCCTGAGGCAAGACCGTCTGCTTTGACTACAACATTGTAATCAAGTGATTTTACATATTCTTGGGCTTTTTTTGCATTATCAAAGATTTCAAATCGTGCAGTTTGAATATTGTTTCTCTTCATGAAATTTTTTGCCCAGATCTTACTTGATTCCAATTGTGCTGCCTTTTGAGTAGGACCAAAAACTCTGAGATTCATTTGATTAAATTTATCAACAATCCCAGAAGCAAGAGGAATTTCAGGACCTACTACGGTAAAGCAATTGTTTGTTTGTGCAAATTCTGCCAGTCCATCTAAATTATCTACATCGATTGGAACATTGTTTGTTGTTCCACCATTGCCAGGAGCCGTGAATACCGTATCAACTTTAGCGCTTTGGGATAATTTCCAAGATAATGCATGTTCTCTTCCACCAGAACCAACGACCAAAACATTAACCAATAAAATTTGTCTTTGACTCAATTATATAATCCAAGTTATCCGCAATTGAAAAAATAATTATTTATTCAAATGGACGATTCAGCATTTTGTTAATTTTGACTTATGTGCGTATCTTCTAGGATTTACAGAAAATTTTTCAGTTTGATCACAGCATTTTTCTTTTCTCTTGAAGTTTATCAAAAGTAAAAAGATTCCAATCTCACGAGAGGATCAATTTAGCTTTATAATGCCACAACAATATCTAAATTTGAGATGGAATTATCCTCCAAATTTGATGCAAAAGCAATAGAATCGGAGATGCGAGAATATAACAAATCATTTGATATTGAAAAGCTCATCTTTGAATCAGACAAACCAGAGAAAATAAGATTTATCGAGGGACCTCCAACCATGAACGGTGTCCCACATGCAGGACATCTCAGGGGACGTGTAATTAAAGACATGTGGTATAGATTCAACACATTACAAGGAAGAAAAATTATTTTTAATGGCGGATGGGATACGCAGGGACTTCCTGTTGAACTGCAAGCAGAAAAAGAGCTCGGAGTTACGGGTGGAAAAGCAGAAGTTATTGAGAAAGTTGGAATCGAAAAACTTGTAGAAGAATGCAAACGTATTGTAAAAAAATTCAATTCCAAATGGATTGAAGTTGATAATTTACTGGGCATGTCATTTAATCATGAGAAGGCATATTGGACTTATCGAGATGAATTTATTGAAAGGGAATGGCAAGTTCTTAAAAAAGCACATGAAAACAAAATCCTTGAAGAAGATTTTACCGTAATCGCATATTGCCCTAGTTGTCAGACATCACTTAGTCATGCCGAGGTAAATCAAGGATATGAAGAACTCAAAGATCCATCATTATATTACAAAGTTAAACTCAGAGATGAAGATGCATATCTTATAGTTTGGACTACAATGCCATTTACCCTAGTTACAGATGCAATGGTAGGATTGAATCCAGATGAAAATTATGCATACATCAAAACTGAAAATGAAACATGGGTGGTTGGGAAAACAAGAATGGTTGAATTCCTAAAAGAACTAAACATTGAAAACTATACGGTTCTAAAGACTGTAAAGGGTTTAGAGTTTGAAGGAAAAAAATACATCCATCCTCTTTTGAAATTAATTCCAGGACTGGACGAATGTGCAAAAGAAGATAATTTTCATGTTGCAGTATCAGAAGAATTTGTAGATGCCACAACAGGTAGCGGCCTTGTGCACCTCTCTCCTGCAAATGGAGAAGAAGACATCAAAATTGCAAACAAGCGAAAAGTCAAAGTATACAGTCCAATTAATGATGAAGTAAAATTCACCAATTCTGCAGGAAAATATGAGGGAATGTTTGTCAGAGATGCCGACAGGATAATTGTGGATGATCTCAAAGAATGTGGCGCTCTAGTAAAAATTGGAAAAATTAAACACAAATATCCACTATGTTGGAGGTCTCGCCATCCAATTGTATGGCTAGCAAGAAAAGGTTGGTTTTACAAGCTAGACAGATTAGGAGACAAAGCAATCAATGCCGCAGAAAGTGTAGAGTATTTTTTTGAGCAGCCAAAAAACAGATTTTTAGGAATTATTAAAGAAAGACACCCATGGTGTATTTCACGAGAGAGAATTTGGGGTTGTCCTTTACCGGTTTGGATATGCAATGATTGCGGGAAACAAAATTGGTTTTTTACAAGAAAAGAGATCATAGAATCTGCAATTGATTTACCAGATGGCCCAAATTTTGAGTTACACAGACCATGGATTGATAAAATCAAAATAAAATGTAAATATTGTGATAGTTCTAAAACGAAGAGAGAAGAATATGTGCTAGATACTTGGCACAATAGTGGTTCGGCACCATATTCATCGCTGACAGATGAGGAGTATTCCAAAGACATACCGGCCCCATTTTTCACAGAGGGAATTGATCAGACTAGAGGGTGGGCATATACACTTTTGATCGAAAATGTAATTTTGAACAATGGTCCAATACCACCATTCAAGTCATTTTTGTTCCAAGGACACGTACTTGATGAGAAGGGAGGAAAGATGAGTAAAAGTCTAGGAAATGTAATTGATGCTGCAGAGTTGCTTGAAAAATACCCAGTAGACTTGATCAGATTTTATTTTATTTGGAAGGCAAGTCCGATTGAACCACTGAGTTTTAGCACGGAGGAGCTAATGTCAAGACCATACCAAGTACTCAACACATTATTTAACTTGCATTTGTATTTTAAACAAAACAGTGAGTATGATAAATTTGATGAGACAAAAACAATTGCATGGGCAAAACAAGACAATCTACTAACATCGCCAGATATTTGGTTGTTATCAAAATTACAAAAACTGATCAAAAAAATTTCAGAACGTAATGAGGCATGTAAATTTCATGAAGCTGCAAAAGCAATTGATGATTTTATCATAAACAATCTTAGTCAAATTTACATTCCAATAACTAGAGGAGAGCTGTGGGATGAAGGCGAGTCAAATAAGAACAGGAGACTGGCAATATATGCAATCCTAAGCAAAGTGCTCAAAACTTTAGATATTTTACTACATCCACTATGTCCGTTTACCAGTGAGTATCTCTATCAAAGCGTATTTGGGGGAAAGCAGAGTATTTTGCTTGACAAATGGCCTCAATACCAAGAATCACTAGTCAACGAAGAGATTGAAGAGTCATTTGACATTATGAAAGACGTGGTATCGGTTTCATCTGCTGCCAGAATGAAAGGAAAGCTGAAGAGGAGGTGGCCACTAAATCAAGCGTTTGTCGGTGTAAGCAAAAATCAAAAGCAAAAACTAGAGTCCCTCTCACCATTGTTAATGTCGCAGCTCAATGTAGAGAAATTCACAATCTTTGAAACACAAAGCGATGGAGGATTGGAGCAAATACTTGAATTAAAACAGCTTGGCCTACCTATTGCATCAATTGTAGAGTTGGAAAGAAAACGAATTGGCCCCAAGGCAAAAGCACACATGGGAAAACTAGTTAACATGTTTGCAGAAACAAATCCTGAAGAAATTATTTCATCCCTGCAAAAACAAGGACATTATGATTTTAAAGTAGATGAAGAAACCATAACACTAGACAAGGAAGATTTTCTAGTAGATTTTGATGCAAGTCAAGGATTTGCAGTATCAAAACGTGATCATTATATTGTTTTTATTTCTACATCACGAAACAAGGAAATGATGGCAAGGGGACTAGTAAAAGATATTGCAAGAAGACTGCAAACATTAAGAAAGGAAAGAGGGTACAATCCAACAGACATACTTGGTGTTGCATCAATACTTGATCTAGATGATGAATCACTAGAAATGATTAAAGAAAAATCAGAAGACTTGGCATTTTTGGTGCGAGTAAAGCAAGTAACTTTTTCAGAATCCTGCAAGAATTACAGAGATGACGACATTGATGGTCAAAAGATAAGAATATCAGTAGAGTAGAAATGCCGTATTTTTAAAACAATTGCATTCCAGTTTTACTTTATTCTAGAATTAATACGGTTAAAAAAACCAGATGGCTCCAGAGAAGAAATAGCTTACAATCTAGGAGGTGTTCCCCCAAAACTTTAGGATAATGTTATTTGCAAAATATTAGAAAATGAAATATTTTTATTAGAACAAATAATTCATCAAACAGAATATGTCTGAATCAAAAGCCCCAAATGTGGTTGGAATCAATATTCTCAAACAAAACGGTGTTGACGTTGATGAGTTAGTAAAGGAGCTAATCAAAAATGCAGCAGTTGAATTTACTGCCTACTACTATTTCACCAATTTGAGAGCACATTGTACTGGCATGGAAGGAGAAGGACTCAAAGGGATTATAGAGGATGCAAGACTAGAAGATCTTAGTCACTTTGAATCATGTCTTGAGAGAATTTATCAGTTAGGTGGCTCGCTTCCAAACGATGCAGTGGCATTTATCAAAATGTCAGGATGTGAATTCTTACAGCTTCCGTCAAATCCAACAGATCACAAGGCAATACTTGAAAAATGCCTCAAAGCCGAACAAGGTGCAATTGTCAATTGGAATAAAATTTGCCAGATGACTTTAGGAAAAGATCCTGCAACATATGACATTGCAAAAGATATCTTGGCAGAAGAAATAGAGCACGAGTCATGGTTCCTAGAATTAATTTATGGAAGACCGTCAGGACACATGAGAAGAAAGTATTCCGGAGAAAGACCACATACAAGAAAACATTCAAGAGCGCTGGATATGGCATAAAATCCAAATTACATTCTTTTATTTTTGTTAAAAGTAAACCATCTAGCTAGCTTTTAGCTAATCTGGCATAATAAATAGAAAAAATGCGTAGTGTTAACATGGTAAAACAGATCAGTCTAGATGCATGGCAAATTCAGCATCTGACTGACCTACTACGAAGAGGCTCTGAAATTGTTGCAAAGACCAACAAACCAATTGTACTATACAGACAAACACTAGAAGAAGAAGACGAATCCTATGAAGAGATAGTGTGCACACTTGCCAAAGACTATGTAATTGAGCAACTAGTTACATCTGGCGGAGTTTTAGTGCCGAGCTTTCACCAACAATTTGTTTTTACAATTGAAGAATTCCCCCAAGAGTTGTCAAGAAAAAGCCGTGATCGCTTTTTTCAGGTAATTGATTTTCTTGAAGAGCAACTAAGTTAACATAATTAATAAAGACCGTAAATTTGATGGTTTTTGCATGCGCCTTTTAGAGTTTCAAGCTAAAGAACTATTCAGAGAATACGGAATCAATCTTCTTCCAAGCAGAGCATCAAAGACAATCGAGGAAGCAAAAACATATGCAAAAGAGTTGGGATATCCATTTGTAATTAAAATCCAGGTTCCAGTAGGAGGTAGGGGAAAAGCAGGAGGCATTCAGAAATGCCAAAATGATGATGAACTAGAGCTAAAATACCCACAGATTTTAGGATTGACAATTAAAGGTGAAAAAGCGCGTGCGATTTTACTTGAAAAGATGGCAGATATCAAAAAAGAGTTGTACTTGTCGATGTTTTTGAATCGCTCAAAAAGGTGCTATACAATTATCGCATCACCAGAGGGAGGAGTGGAGATCGAATCAGTCAAAAATCAGATCATAAAAGAAGTAGGACTAGGTAATGTTTCTGACGAGATTGCAAGAGAAGTTGCAAAAGAGATGAAATTAGAAGGAAAGTTAGCAGATGACTTTGCAGATATTTTAAAAAAACTGGCAAAACTTACAGTGGAGAAAGAGGCGGAATTAGCAGAGATAAATCCACTTGCAATTATGCAAGACGGTTCTTTGATGGCATTAGATGGAAAATTTGTAACAGATGACAATAGTAACTTTAGACATGATGAGTTGCAAAAATATCAAGAGAAAACAGAGATCGAGGAAAGGGCAGAAAAGAGTGGATTTTCACTAGTTGAATTAGATGGCGACATTGCAGTTGTGGGAAACGGTGCAGGATTGGTCATGTCTACACTTGACATGTTGTCAGATAACGGCGGCAAACCAGCATGTTTTTTGGATGTTGGTGGGGGTGCAACAACTGAATCTGTTTATGAAGCATTAACTTTGATTAGCAAGATGAGTAGAGTAAAAGGAATTTTGGTAAATCTCTATGGAGGAATTGTAAAAACAACAGTAGTTGCAGAAGCGTTTCTTAAAGCATATGAGGATAATCTAATAAATCTCCCAGTATTTTCAAGACTAAAAGGAACTGAATCTGAAAAAGCAAAAGAGATGCTGAAAAATTCCAGAACTAAAATTTACGATTCAATAGAAGATGCAATTAATGCAGCAGTTTTGGGGATAAAGAAATGACAGATATCTTTAAGCTGTTAAAAGGAAATCCAGAAGATTCAGATTACAAGAAAAAAGGGGTAATTGTTCAGGGAATCACAGGTGCTTATGGTTCGTTGCATGCAAAAAACATGATATCATATGGAACAAATATTGTTGCAGGTGTGACTCCGGGAAAAGGCGGTCAGAAATTTGAAGGTAAAGTTCCAATTTACAATACAGTGAAGGAGGCAGTGGATGTAACTGGTGCAAAAATTTCCATTGTCTTTGTGCCAGCAAAATTCTTTTTGGATGCCGCAAAGGATGCACTAGAGGCAGGAATCAAATTACTAGTGGCAATCCCAGAACACGTTCCAGTAAGAGACACAATGGAAGCATTAGAGTTAGCAACACAAAAAGGAGCAGTGATTATCGGGCCAAACACGCCAGGAATAATGATTCCAGAATTGATAAAAATTGGAATCATGCCACCCACTCCGTTTAAAGCAGGAAGGATTGTCGTGTTGTCAAAAAGTGGTACTTTATTGTATGAAATTTGTGATGCACTGACAAATGCAGGATTTGGCCAATCAATCACAATAGGAGTTGGTGGAGACCCGATTAATGGAACTCGAATGATCGATGCGTTTGAGATGGTAAAAGACATTCCAGACCTTGAAGGGTTGGTAATAATTGGCGAGATTGGTGGGGATTCAGAGGAAGTTTTAGCTCAGCGAATAATAGATATTGGATTCAAAAAACCAACTGTTGCATACATTGCAGGACGGGCTGCACCAAAAGAAAAGAGAATGGGTCATGCAGGAGCCATAGTCATGGGAACATATGGTTCTGCAGAATCCAAAGTCAGCATGTTTAACAGGGCAAACATACCCGTAGCAAAAAGACCATCCCAAGTACCAGTATTATTAGCAGGAAAAATGCAAAAATCCGATTAGAATAAAAGAGAGAAATAAAGGAGAAAATTAAATGCCCATAACAGACCCAGAGAAAAAACGTATCGCACAAGCTGCACGTCTAGTTATGAGAATTTGTTTTAATTGTGGATGTAGAAACGACATCAATGCAACCAGATGTAGAAAATGCAGAAACCCATACTTGCGAATAAAGAACAGAAACCTCGGAGTTAAAAAGTAGAATTTAGAAGTTCATCAGCCTTTGCCTATATTCAACAATTGCAGATTTTATCTTTGGTTTATACTCTGAGATAAATAGTCTCACAGCACTTTCATTTTCAAGATCCTCCAGATATAATTGCAAGTCATCAGGCAATTGGTCATTCATTTGATAAAGCACCTTTGCAGCTTCAATGTATTGGCCCAAGTTTGCTGCGTAATCAAACGCTAGTTCCATTTTTTGAACCAAGACATCAAATTCTTGCAAGGACATGAATGTGTTTTGATTGTAGGTAGTAAAGCCGGAGGTTATCATGATATTCAACCTAAAGACAAAAAAGATGCTTGTTTTGTAATTCTGTTGGACCGGTTGTCTAGTGGTTAGGATGACGCACTCACACTGCGTAAGGAGAAATTCCCGCAAAGGTCATGGGTTCAAATCCCATCCGGTCCACTTTCACTATGGATTCAGATACCCCTTATTTCCAACACAACTTTGCCATTTGGCAATACTCCAACAAATCTCCAACCTTTCAAGAAAAGTTGCTCTGTCTCTTCACTAGTAGCTACCCTTTGACTTGGTCTATCTTGCCGATGTTCATACTTTGAAACATCTCTAGCATTTTACCAAGTTCTTCAGGAGTTGCTTTTTGTATGGTGTCATGCATCTCTTCTTTTTGTTTCAGTATTGGATCTTCATGTGTCATTTCTTG
>JAEMQG010000169.1 GCA_022758935.1 Candidatus Nitrosopumilus sp.
CATTTTTGGCAGGCAATACGTTCGGATTTGCCCTGATTGAAGTCATTACATTTTCTTTGCCTGTTCAGACCTTTCCATATTAATATTAAATTCATGGAGATTATTTTCTAAACCCTATTCTTAAATCCTTAAGTAAATACAAAATTTAATAAATTATGGATAAAAAGATAATTTTACTCATTTTACTAGTCGCAGTAGCTTCATCAATAGGCACTGTATATTCATTGGGTGGCACAAACGTCATTTTTAGAACTAGTCCTGACGGAATTTCAAGCAATGAGGTAATGAGGATTACCTCTGATCAGAGAGTGGGAATTGGAACAACAACACCGCAATCAACACTTGATGTCAATGGTGTTATTACCTCTCCAACAATTACTGCAATAAAATGTACTAATTTCAACAGATATGCTGACTTGTCAAATTGTGAAATCCCTTTTAAATTTCTCAATTCTTTAGATCTCAGTAATGCAAACCTCAGTAATGCAAACCTCAGTAATGCAAACCTCAGTTTATCAAACCTCAGTAATGCAAATCTCAATAATGCAAGTCTTGGCAGTGCAGACCTCAGTGGCGCAACCCTTACCAGTGCAGACCTCAGTAACACATTCCTTCAATTTACAAACTTCGATGGTGCAAATCTAACAGGTATAACATATGCTGGTTGTATTGGATCACCATTAGGAACTCCTAGTGCAGGAACATTACTAGTATGTACACCAATTCCATAAGTTTATTTTTCTAAACTTTATTCCTAAATCCTTAAGTTCATTATTCTTGTAAAAATCTGTAATTGGAAGAAATTGAAGAATATCGTGAAGAAATGATTAAGCAAAAAGAAGAATATGAAAAATGGAAAAAGAAACAAGGCGATTCTGATCTTATGTTTAATGATAAAGACAACAAGGAAAAGGATTAGATTCTAAACTCCAACACGCTTAAGTTCATAGTTGTAATGGAAAAGCATGGGAAAATCATTGGGTGATTATCTACTTGAACAATCTTCTTTGTTAGGCACAGGCAGTGTCAAATGGACACAAAAAAACCCGGCAGATACTGAAAAATCAAAAAAGAAAAAAACAGAGAGAAAAACTTCTCCAACAAACATCATTTACACTGATCACACAAAAGTCAAGCCACATGTAGAAAAGATTTTCAAAATTGAAGAGGACACAGATACAGAGCCAAAAAAGGAAAAAATAGGTAAAAGATTTCAAACATCTTCTGCATCCACCTTTAAAGTCATACCTGGATTTAGTCGAAAAGGACGATAACTTTAAACAAAAATATCTTTACTTTCTGATTTGTTTTAGATTAATTAGATTCTAAACTTTTCCTAAATCCTTAAGCCAATACAAAATTTAGAAACTCATTCTAACAAATCAATCGATCATAAATGTGTCACAAAAAAGATCGTAGTGTAGTAATTCACAAACTATTATTGTCGCAAAATAATGTTGCATTTTTGATTTCTAACAATGATACACTAAGGCAGTTTTATTACCTACATATATTATGAAATTTTAATGAATAAAATAATTCTAGGAATCATTGCATTAGCATTTGTAATGATTCCAACAAGCACAGTATTCGCAAATCAACCAAATACAATAACACTTTCCATAACAGATCTGACAAACCACTCAATGACTTTGAATTGGTCAAGTGCCACACTAAAAGAAAAAAATCACTATGTTGAGATTCTTGCATGTGGTGGCGTAGGTTGTATTCCAACTGGAACACTAGTTTCATTTACTCATGCAACAACATATTTGTTTGACGGAACAGCACATGAGGGGTTGCCATCTGGATCTACTTGGGGATTCATAGTAAAAGAGTGTCATAGAACTGGAGTGTTAGCAAATCAGGCTTTGTGTGTAAGCTCCGATATTGGATATGGAAAAACCCTGTAATTTTTTTAACCAACCTAAAATAATAGTAATGTAATCAAAAATCAATGGACAGAACTTACAATTCCTTCTGGAGTAACTCATACCCTTATCATGAGGTTTTCGTTAATAAGAAACCAGAAACTATACAATAGCTAATACTTTACTATACGAAAGCATAAAATCAATAAAATCTGACTTTAGTTCAGAGATCTTGACTTTGGAATACATTGACAAAAAATATGTGCAAAAAAATTCAATTGAAAAAAGAGATTATCAGGTAAATCTTGCAAATCAGGCAATACAAGAAAACTGCATTGTGGTATTGCCAACTGGTCTAGGAAAGACTGCTATTGCATTACAAGTAATTGCAGAATATCTATCAAAAGAAAAAGGGGGTGTCTTATTTTTAGCGCCAACTAGGGTTTTAGTCAACCAGCATTATGAATTCTTAAAACAAAATCTTACCATTGATGATATCTCGCTGATAACCGGAGAAGATCCAATCCAGAAAAGAACAAAACTTTGGAATAGTAGCGTAATATGTGCAACTCCTGAAATTGCAAAAAATGATTTAGACAGACAAATTGTTTCTCCAGATCAATTCAGTTTGGTGATATATGATGAAGTTCATAGAACTGTAGGCGATTATGCATATTCGGGAATTGCAGAGAGATTTACAAATTCCAATTTGAGAATTCTTGGAATGACTGCAACACTCCCAAGTGAAAAAGACAAAGCTACTGAACTTCTCACCAAACTACGAATTTCAAGTATAGCTGAAAGAACAGAAGACAGTCCTGATGTAAAACCCTATACCCAAGAGACAAACACTGAATGGATTATTGTAGAACTTCCACCCGAAATGAAAGCAATTCAAACATTACTGAAATTATCTTTAGATGAACGATATGATACTCTAAGAAAAAATGGGATTAAATTGGCAGAACAACAATCACTATCTGCTTTATTACGAATTAGACAGTTTGTACTGAATCAAAACAGACGATCTGCAAAACCCCTTTTCACTGCAATTAGAATTCATTATGCCTTGAGTATTTTAGAGGCTCATGGAATAACATCTTTTTTAAGGTTCTGTGAGCGTGCAAAAATAAAAAAGGGCGTAGGAGTAAAAGAACTCTTTGAGGTTGATCCTAATTTTACAAGGGCAATACATCTTGCAAAAGACGCACAATCAAAAGGAATAGAACACTCTAAAATTCTAAAACTAAAAGAAATTATAGAATCTGTTCCAGGGAAAGCTCTGATATTTACGAGCTATCGTGATTCCGTAGATGTAATTTTTAACAAATTAACTGAAATGGGAATCTCTGCTGGAATACTGATTGGAAAATCTGGAGAGACTGGATTAAAACAAAAAAAGCAAATCGAAACAGTGCAGAACTTCCGTGATGGACTCTTTAGAGTGATGGTTGCAACCCGTGTGGGAGAGGAAGGATTGGATATTTCTGAAGTAAATCAAGTTATTTTTTATGATAATGTTCCAAGCTCAATTCGGTATGTTCAAAGAAGAGGCAGAACTGGAAGAAAAGATACTGGTAAATTAGTTGTGCTTATTGCAAAAAATACTATAGATGAGACCTATTATTGGATTGGAAAAAGAAAGATGACTGCTGCAAAATCAATGGGTGAAAAGATGACAAAAGTACTGCAACAAAATCAAGAAATTGAATCACAAAAAACAGGATTAGATGTGTTTCTCTAGTTCTGAAAAAATACATGTCATTAATTTTGATAATTTAGGCATAGAAAATTATCAGAAATCTCTAAAATACCATATGTCCAAATATTGTATTGCCCTCAAAACGCATTGATTCCTTAAAATCAAAAGGAATTCAAGATTTACTTAAAAAAGAAAAAGAACTTCACAAAGAGATTCGTAAAGATTACAAAAAAATCAGTGAAAAAATAAACCTCGATTTTGATCAGATGCAAAAATCAAAAACTAGACAATAAAATCTCATTCTTTTTGTTGTTCTATCCTAATCTTTTGATTATGTGATACCCAAACTCTGATTTAATTGGCTCAGACATTTCTCCAATTTGCAATCTGAAAGCAGCATCTTCAAATGGTTTTACCATCATTCCTTTTGTAAAATATCCCAAATTTCCATCTTTTTTTGCACTGCCTGTATCAATTGACAATTCTTTCGCTAATTTTCCAAACTTTTCTCCATTTTTGAGGCGCTCATAAATTGCTATTGCCTCACTTTGTTTTTGTACTAAAATATGTGAGCATTTTATTTTATTTGACATCTATGTTTTATAATTATTTTTGTCTCTTTATTTATCTTATTTCTTTTTATTGTAATTCAAATTGCACTGAGAATATACAGTGTTGAGTAATATCAAGAGTTCTAGAATGAATATTAATGGAAATTATAAGAAAAATCGATAAATTTGAACCTATGATACAAAATAAAAAAATTTTCTCATTTAAACAACAATTTTACGAATGCGTGTAGTTTGCTAAAAAAATATCATATAGTGGATTGGATATATAAGAAAAAATAATGATATCCAACGGATCTGTTGCCATACTGGAAACAATGAGAAATCAATAACTCAAAAATAATTCAATTATGTGATTATTAAAAAACCACTATCTGTTTTAAAATATATTAAAAATCATGCTCAATATATTCCTGATTCTATAGATATTTTATCTTAAGTTATAATATGTATGCTTGTTCTTAATTTGGATTGCCGTTTAAATTTAATATACACTTCATGATGATGTTGAAACTTATTATTGTATAGTTTCATACGAGCAATACCGAAATTTTTGTACATTACTCATAATACAAGAATGTAAAATAATCAAACAACCACACAAGAGAACCTCGATGAAATACAAAAAACGCTAGATATGGCATATAAAAAAGATACCTGTTACATTTGCAACTATCCAAAAACTATTTTTTATGACTTTCTTTGAGCGTGATCTTAAATTGTTTTTTAAATTATACTTGTAGTTTGTTCAAATACGCATACAAGTTTTTATGAACTCTTGCATCTTTTCTATATTATGAAAATACTTCATATTGAAGATGTTCCTGAAATTAGTGATATCTATTCGGATATTTTAAAAACAAATAACCATGATTTTAAAAGTGCGATTGATGGAAAACTAGGTCTTGAACTTGTATTGAAAAATCACTACGATATTATTATACTTGACATGTGTATGCCAAACTACAGCGGACTTGATTTTCTTTTGGATTTAAAAGATAGAAAATCATCTGAAATTGAAAAGGTTATTGTTGTAAGCTCACTTAAACTAGATGAATATCAAACTCGATATCTCGAAGAACTTGGTGTTCGGTCAATACAACAAAAGCCTATTTCAATTCAAAATCTTTTATCAGAAATTGAGGCTCAAATTACACCTTAGGTTTTCATACTTTTGAATTTTTTAATTTGTTTTTAGTATTATCACTTATTTTAACCCCCAGCTTGTTTTATTGGTGGCAATAATTTTGAGAAATGGGGCTTCGTTTTCTTTCCATGGTTCGTTTCTGACCCATGCAAATTTTTTTTCAAACATTTTGTATATCTGTATGAACTCTTGCTCTTTTTCCAAGATCTCTACCTTTCCTTGAATGCAAACAGCTTTGTGTTTTCCATACTCATAAACATCAATAGTTATACTTGCTTTCGGATTTATTTTCACATTTTTAAATGTCCTGGTTTGATAATCTGTTGCAATAAAAATAATGCCATCATAATAAATAAATGACACTGGCTTTACATGTGGAATATCTGCATGCGATGTTGCAATCCTTGCTTCTTCTATAGATTGAAGAAAAACTTCTTCAACTTTGGTAAATTCTATCAACTAAAGATCTGTTCTCTAATTTCTGGAATGTACTTGTATATTGTATCTCTTACTTTGATTTGTTCTTCTGCGGTGGGCATTTCTTTTTGTGCACTTAACACAGCACCACTCATGCCTAATGTCATTCCAAATATCATTCCATAGACAAACTCTTGTGGATTCTCAACTTTGAGTGTTTCTTGATTTTGTTTGATATCTTCTAAATAAGATGGAATTGTTAAAACTGCCCCATTGATAGTTTGAGTAATTAACATCTCTATTTCTTCTTCATTCATAAATTGACACGAAAATCATTGTTAATAAATTTGTACTAATGTCCATTCTAACCCAGAAATATATATTGCAAAATCTGTTCAATTTATGATTAACAACATGGTTGGATAAACAAGTATACATACGTAAAATTCAAAGATAATTGGAATATTATCAAAACTGTTTATATTCTAAACTCTTTTTGTGACTAAAATTCAATCATTCTATTTTCTAATTAATTTATCATATCGACACTAAATCCAAAATGAAATCAATTCCAATCGGTATTTTTTCTTTCTACGTATACTGGCATAGGTTCTGTCAAATTGGTTTGATACTCCCACATAGATTCAACACTGTAGAGATAAACATAGAAAATTTTTGATGTTGTTATTTTTTTACAACCGCAAAAAAGAATAACAGTAAAATTCCTAATGTGATTAGGGATAACATAACATCTATCTGATCTTCTGATAGGTGAATTACCTCGTCTACATATTCTATGGCTAACTGTATTGCAAATAATGCAAACGCCGCTGCTGCAAAAGCGATTTTTTTGATTTTGGTGTTTCTATAAGCCGTTATTGCCAAGGCAAATAGAACTAATGAAAAAATTATAATTGCAAGATTAATTATTTGTCCTACATCAAAGGCTAATTCTGAAGCCAAGAAAATATTTGAGAGCATTATTGCGTATCCTCCTTTGAAAATGTCAAAAACATTTCAGCCAGCCTAGTACTCCAGTTTGTCCACATGTTTGGATGATAGTTTTTCATAAGAGAGACCACATTTTTTGGTTCCTCTAGCATGTAATATCTCTTGAATTTCCCATCTTTTTTCTCTCCTATCATTCCTGATTCAATCAGTCTTGAAAGGCTCCAACTCACAGATGGTGCAGACAGATCTAATTTTTCAACAATTTCAGATTGTGTAGGGTTTGTTTTTTCTATGATAAACATGATAATGTCACGTGAAGTTTCTATTTTTAGAAGATTTAAGATATTTTTTTCATTTTGTTTAAAAAGCCCAGCTGAAAAATAATTTTTGTAAAGATGCTGTTTTTCAGAGATTATCTTGCCTTCCTTTTCAAGCGAATTAAGATGGTATTGAATTGTTCCCATTGACATATCTAACACTCTTTTAATTTCTCGAAGATGACATCCTGGATTTTCTTGTATGAATTGCAATATTTTTTCGGTATTGTCATTTTGTTTATCATTCAGAATACCTCAACCTACTCGTATTTACTGATATGGCCGATATTATTAATGTCAACTATACCTAAAACCTGATTTAGTTGATTTAATTGTACTAGTACAAATGACTAACTCAAATCGGGTCACACGCAAACATTTTCTAAACACAGTTAGCTATTTGTCTCTCAATACTTTTAAACAAAAAAGAAAAACTCATTACAATGAATGAGGAAAAGCGTAGAAAAACATATCTTGTCTTTTCTGTAGTGGCCTTGGCTACATTGATATTTGGTGCAGCAATCATAAGTAGTTCTAATTCTGTAGCTACAACTAGTGATGGATCTGACGCAGAAACAACACAAGATGTAACTGATAACACAGACACTAATGATGGAAAATCAATAAGTGATGGAGATGGCGAAACAAAAGATGATGTCAATGATGAAACCAAATAAATCAAACTAATTACTTCTTTTTTATTTCAAATAGAATTAAAGATAAAACTGCAGAATATTTTTGTATTTTATTGGACTTCGTGTGTTTTGTCTTTGCTAATGACATCTTTTTTGGTTATAGACAGATAGACTACGACTCCCAAGATTACGGCAAGGAAGATCACACTGGTAATTTCAGGTCCCAACTCCAAGCCACCACTATCTGCATCTTGTGAAAGATAGTCTCCAATTGAAGCACCAAGTGGACGAGTCAAAATGTATGCCAACCAAAATGACAAGACCGCATTTACCTTAAAGCCAAAATGACTCACAGCAATTAGTGCAATCATTGCTCCAAAGATGACTGCAGATAACAAGTACCCTAAGTCAGCTGATTCGGCCAACAAATCTCCTGCAGCGGTTCCAAGTGCAAATGTAAACAAGATTGCAAGCCAGTAAAACGCCTCTCTTCTAGTAGTGTTAATCGAATGAATTGATAGCGTCTTTTCTTTTTTGTACCATACAGCAAAGACTATGGCAAGTAAGATTGCAAAGACTATGGTAGTAGTCTCCAAAGGTACTCCAAGAACGTCAGTTAGATTGTCTGTGATTAGAGTACCTACTATACTAATTAGA
>JAEMQG010000142.1 GCA_022758935.1 Candidatus Nitrosopumilus sp.
TGATCCAAGTTATCAAATCTTTTTTTCCACGTATTTTGTTTTGCTTCCTTGTCTACTAGTTCTAGATACTGCTTGTCATTTCTTATTTCAAGGGCATGTTTTACTTTATCAATGAAATCATCAGGATTTTCTGCAATAAGAATACTTTTGTAATTGCTTACTTCTTGGATAGCAGTAGATACAATAGGTTTTCCCAGTGCCATGTATTCAAATAATTTTATTGGAGATGTAGAATGAGTTACATCATTTAGAAGAAATGGTAAAATACATACGTCAAACCAGATGGCATATTCTGGCAAAATAGAATAATCCTTTATTCCCAGATAATGAACATTTTTGAGTTCTTTTATTCCACTTTTATCTAATGATTGATCATAGTCCCAACCTATCAGAACGATATTCCAATCAGGATGGATGGTTGCCATGTTTTTAATTAATTCATAATCAAACCAAGTTGCCAATGCTCCAAAATAGCCTATAATTGGGCCTTTTGTTTCTTTGATTGATTTTATCTCTTTTGGAATATTTTTTGGATCACTTTTTTTGTGGAAATGATCATAGTCAACGGCATTTGGAAGTAGGCAAATGCCTGTTTCTCTGTGTTGTTTGACATCAGAGAAGAGTTTTTTTGCAGTAGCTAAGACTAGTTTGCTATTTTTCATCAGATATTTGTGACGATCAATAACATCAGTTACTCTAAATCCGCTTATCGAAGGATGAATTTCATCCAAATAATCATAAATTATAGTTCCTTTGTTTTCAAGTTTTTTTATGTCGGAGAGCGTGAAAGTAGGATGGGCGCTGTGGATAAATATCAAAAAAGAATCCAGTTTTGCAATCAATTCATCATATTTGTTGGTCAAGTAGAGATGTTGGGATAGCATTTCAAAGCCATCAACCTTGTCATAAGTATTAGTTGTGCAATAAAAATACAGCCAATTATTTTGTGCAAGATGTAAAGCCATATGTTGTGGTCGTTGAAATAGTGGAATATTCCAATCAACTGTAGGAGGATAAATGATTATCCCTTTGACATTTTTGTTGTTTTTTAGAATAGTTTGAACTGGATCATTAACTTGTAAAGATTCTTTTTTCTTTTCAATGGGGCGAGTCGATTTATTCTCAACTTGATTTTGATTATCTTTTTTCTTTATTAGAAGATCAACTATTTTTTCTATTATTCTTCCAGATAACTTGCCACGGAATTTTTTTTCAAATATCAGAGTTAGTTTCCATATCTTTGATTCGTGTATTTGCTTTATTCTGTTTCTTTCAAATAATAGTTCGTTTCTTAATTGAAACGATGCTTGTTTTTCAAAATCAAGGTCGTTTTTGAGAGTGGAGACTGTTTGTTTTTCTAGAGTAAGGTCGTTTTTGAGAAAAGAGAGTTTTTCCATTAGAATTGAGACATCAGAATAGTAAGTTTGACGTAGTGCACTAGAATCGACTTTTAAAATATTTAGCAATAAATGAAGTTTTTTTTCTAAATCAAGTTTTTGAGATACGGGTCTTGCAATTATTAATTTAAGATATCTTTGATTTGCTGGAATATTAGCCAGTTCTTTGTCGTCTTTAGCATTTTCTGTAAGAAATTTCTCAAAATATTTTATGTGACTTGTACCCAAATAATGCTCCTCAACTATTTCCAATCCAGAAACAGTTGCCAAATCCTTTAGGTTATCTCTCAATATCTCCAAACCCCATTTCCAATCACCATTTTCCAGAGTTTTTTTTCTAAAACCCATATACGAAGAACTTTTTGGATTTGGAACCAATATTATAACAAATTTTTTAGCTACGTTTGCCATCTTTTGCATTGATTGTATAATTTGCCAACCATCAAAGTGCTCCAATACACCAGAATTCCACACTACGTCATGATACCCTACAGATTCAGGAGAAATATCAAATAGATCAGATTTTATGAATCTTCCAACAAGTTTATTTTTTTCGTATACTTGTTTTGCCTTGTTTAACGCTATTTCACTAAAATCTAACAAAGTAGTTTCATATCCTTTATTTGCAAGAAATGCGGAAATGTGTCCACTGCCACATCCTGCTTCCAATAAAGAGGAATTGGCAAATATTCCGTTTTTATGAAGAACGCCCTCAATATCTATTGCAATTTCAATCTCACCTTCATCAGGCGTATCAGTATAGTTTTTGGCAATATCATCCCATAGAGATGGTTTTTGTGAATCGACTATAGCATGAAAATTAGTTTTCAATATCTAAATCAAACAAAATACGCTCATACTTATTTTATGCGATATGTGATTTAAACAAAAGTAGGATATAATTTCATTAATGCTGGACTGAGAAAGATAGCATCGCCATAATACAATTTACCGTCATCTGAATTGATTGAAAATACAAGATCAAAGAGTTTGTAATTTTTCTTGTACAAAAAGGAGGCAATATCATGATAATAACATTGATTTTCATAAAGATCTGAAAAAAGAACCTCAGTGTAAATAAGATCAATTTTTTTTTCATCAAGTAATGATGATGCCCCTTTCAGTCCATTTAATTCGGAACCTTGCATATCCATCTTTAGAATATCTATATGTGAAATGTTGTTTTCTTTGCAAAAAGAGTCCAGTGTTATTTGGTTGACATTATGTGAATCAACTATTGTTACTCCTTGTGCCATTGCACTGTTTTTGCTTTCAGTTATGTAAGAAGTGGGCTGTAACAATGAAGAGCTTCCACTAAGTGCCGTTTCAAACATAGTTACATTTTTGTTAATATCTCCAATAGCTAATTGATGGCAGTGAATCCTCGATGTAGAGTCATATCGTTTTTTTAAAATTTCAAAAGTTTTTGGAATAGGTTCAAAACAAAATATCTCCGCGTCTGGAGCCAATGTTGCGTACTCGTTGGTAATATCTCCCACATTTGCGCCGATATCAAATAGTATAGATAGTTTTTTGTCTAGTTTATCAAAAAAACTTTTTTGTAATTCAAATATTTTATTTTGATCCATATTTGTCATTTTAAAAGATACTTTATAATTTAGTTGTCAATGCTAGTTATTCATTTTTTCAAAATTTGATTATTTAGGTTTGTTATTTTTTTCAACTATATAATCAAGTATCTTTTCAAAGAGTTTTCCGCCAGCTGTACCGGCTAGTTTTTTGCCGTAAATTTGTGCCAATCTATAAGATCGGGATGTCTTTATTACATCCAACTCATGTCGGAATAAATTCAATTCTTGATGTAGTAGATCCGATTCATGATTTAACCTTGTAATTTTATCATTTTCGTTCTTGAGTTCATTTTTGAGTTGATCCATAACATCAGATGTTGTAGCTAGTTCTTTTTTTAGTTGGGTTACTGTAATAGAATTTGCATCTAATTCTTTTTTTAGTAAAGTTAATTTTTCGGATCTATCTACAAGGGCGTTTTTTAGATAACTGGATATCTCAGATTTTGTATTTAATTCAGCTTGCAGTTGTTCCGTGGTTTCAAATTTTGGTTTTTTTCGTAGCATTAAATTAAAATGCCTTGCCATTACTCCCTTTGAATAAGCAAATTTCTCAACATAAAATCCTGCTTCGTCAAGAACATACAAGAGTTCGTTTTTGTTATATTGCCATACATGATCATCAATTGCCTGCGAGGTAACTTTTACTGGAAGTGGAATTTCTTCTAGACTGTTATAATATTTTGTTGTAACTCCCCATTCAATAGAATCAGGAGTACTTAAAAAAACGCATCCGTCATCAGAGAGTAACGAATGAATTTTTTTCAAAGTAGGTATAGGATGAAAATTAAAGTGTTCCAAAACTTCAGTGAGAATGATCACATCAAATTTGACATTCCAGGGAAATGGATCTAATTCAATATTATTAACTGCATAAGTAATGTTGTATTTTTTTAAAAGTGATTTACTAAGATAGTTATCAACAAAGTCAGTGATGTAAACATTACAATCAAAGATATTTTTACAGTATAGCGCCAGTGTCCCATAAGCTCCTCCAATATCAAGACAATTTTTTACATGTTGAGATTTTGATTCTAGTATCCACTCGGGTATATTCATCCAATAAAAAATCTCTGTATCGCGATAAGCCGCTACATAATAGCCATTTGTTTCTGAAGATGAAGAGATTTCATTTTGACATTTAATTATCTCCTTCATCCAGGTCTCGTCTTTGTATTTGTTTAGCATGGTGTTTGCCGTCTTTTCTTTTATAATCGGACATTTATACCTCATAGAAAAAGGTCAGATACAGATTTGTGCTTTTGTATCGGATAACATAATTTGTTTGTTAAAGATTTTAATCAGGATGTGATTTTTAATTCAAATACATGAATGTTATTTGTTTTTCGGATATAACATGGAATTTTCTTTGGCAAAGACAACAGCAAATCATTAGTCGTTTTCCCAAAGACTGCAACATTTTATTTGTGGAACCATCTTTTTGGTTAGCTGCTATTTGGGGAATAATCAATAAAGGTCTTTTTCGTTTTTTGCCACACAGAGTAAGCCAGAATATCTTGGTTTGTTCAATTCCCACAATTCCTTTTGGAGATAAATTTAATGTCTCAAGAAAAATAAATGATCATCTTTTAATCAAAGGAATCAAGAATTTAATGAAAAAATACAATATAGATAAACCAGTATTGCTGTTTTACAAACCACGATATTCCTGTGTTATAAATAAAATTGGCGAGTCTCTAGTATGTTATGATGTAATAGATGATACTGGGGCATTAGAAGCATCTCCAAATTGGCTTGAAGATAGGATCAAATTTCTTAAATCAAACTCGGATTTGATAATTACTTCGTCAGAAAATCTATACAGAAAAATTTCAGAGAAGAGAAAGGATGTTTTTTTTATCGGAAACGGAGTAGAGACAGAACACTATACAAAATCGGATATTCCTTCCTTGATTCCAGATGAAATTAAAAATGAACACAAAATAATTGGATATATTGGTGCAATTGGGGAGTGGTTTGATTTTGATCTCTTGGAAAAAATCTTGAAAAGATTTCCAAATTTTTCCATAGTTTTGATAGGATGGGTTTTTAGAAATCAAAAAAGAACTTTGAATAATCTAAGTAAACAGTACAAAAATCTCCATATCCTTGGTCTCAAACCATATCAAGATCTTCCCAAATACGTTAAAGATTTTGATGTCTGTATAATTCCATTTAGAATTTATGAATTAACTAATAGTGTCAATCCTACCAAAGTCTACGAATACCTAGCTTCAGGTAAACCAGTAATTACAACATCATTGCCTGAATTAAAAAAATTCGATGATGTTTTGTATATTGCAAAAGACCATGAGGAATTTTTAATAAATATAGATAATGCATTAGTAAAAGAGTACGACATTGAGAAAGCCATTAGGTTGGCGCAGGAAAATGATTGGGAGATAAAGGTCTCAGAGATGCTAAAAAAAATTCAGGATTATGCTGCAAAAAAATCATCTCGATTCAGTATTTAAGTAAGGCGCATAAAGATAGGAAATGGTACATGAGACAATTAGCCAAATATGGAAAAGAAGATCTCTGATTCGCACATTTGCCATAAATGATCTAGTAATTCGATACAAAAGTTCAGGTCTTGGAGTAGTATGGTCTTTACTTGAGCCACTTTTGATGTTTGGAGTTTTATATGTAATTTTTACAAATGTCTTTAAATCAACAGTTGAGAATTATCCACTCTACCTGCTTTTAGGCATAATTATGTGGAGTTTTTTTTCGCGTGCAACAACTATGGGGATTGGCAGTATTATCGGCAGAGCAGGAATAATCAAGCAGATTTATTTTCCAAGAGAAATTCTTCCAATTAGTTCGTGTGTGACGGCGCTTGTTATGATGGGAATAGAGTTTGGTGTGTTTTTTGCTTTTGTTGTGGTTTTTCAGTTTTTACCACCAATATCAATTCTAATTTTGCCTGGACTTTTGTTTTTGCTGTTTTGTCTTTCAGTGGGGATTTCTCTTTTCTTGTCTGTACTTAATGTCAAATTCAGGGACATTCAAAGTGTTTGGGGAGTTGTAATGTATGCAGGATTTTTTATTTCGCCAGTTATTTACAGTCTGGATACTTTTCCAGAGGAATTACGCAGATTCTTGCTGATCAATCCTGTTGCACAAATATTGGAGATGGCGCACAATTCAGTACTTTATGGAACTTTGCCTAGCTTATCATCTGTAGCATATACAGTGGGAGTAACATTTGGAATTTTGATTTTGGGGTATTTTACATTTAGACACTATCAATTCAAAATGGTAGAGGAGTTGTAAATGTCAGATAATGCCATAGAAGTAAGATCACTTTGTAAGACCTTCAAGATTGATTACAACAAGTCAGTCTCCCATACGGCAGAGGAGCTAAATGATAAACGTTACAGCAGTGACAAGATTGAAGTTCTAAATGACATTTCATTTGATGTAAAAAAAGGAGAGATGTTTGGAATTGTTGGGCGAAACGGCATAGGAAAGACAACGCTACTTAGAATCATTGCTGGAATTTACAAGCCTGATTCAGGCACAGTTAAGGTAGATGGTAGTTTGATCCCATTACTCTCACTTGGAACTGGTTTTGACATTGAACTTGATGCCAAAGATAACATCATCATGTATGGGAAAATTTTAGGATTTTCAGATAAGGAAATACAGCAAAAAATACTTGAAATCTTGAGATTTGCAGAACTAGAAAAATTTGCAAATGTGAAATTAAAAAAATTCTCCACAGGGATGGTCATGCGATTGGCCTTTACTACTGCAATGCAGATAGATCCCGATATAATTTTGGTTGATGAAATATTGGGTGTGGGTGATGTGGCGTTTCAAAAGAAGAGTTATGATGCATTTATGTCATTTAGGCAAAAAAAGAAAACCATAGTATATGTTTCACAGGATGTAAATTCAATCAATACACTGTGTAATAGAGCCATGTTGTTAAACAAAGGACGAATTGAGAGTATTGGAAGTCCTAGCAAAGTAGTCAATGATTATTTGGGGATTTTTGAAAAACCCAAAGAATCAATCAAATAAGGTTTCAAAATGTTTTTTTAATTCCAATTGTTTTTATCATGACTCCCTGAAATCAAAGAGGTTGTAGAACCAAAGAGATTGATTCGACAAATAATGTCCTTAATTATTTAGGAGGACATTGTTTTTAATGATTCATTGGTGAGGTTTAATTCTTCACGTAATAATTTTTTTCTTACTAGTAATGATTTACGATTGTTTGCAGATGATCTTATCTTAGATAGGAGTCTTTCATAAGTTAGTTGCTTATCTGCAATTTCACCACTTGCAATGCCTACACCTGTCTTAATCGTTTGAATAATAGGATTTTTCATATCTATCATACATACTATGGCCTTGCCTTTTGTTTTTGATAGTCTAATCATTCCTTGTGCGGATAGATCATCAAGGCATTTGTATAAAGTAGTCTTGCTCATTTTTATATTTTCTATGATCTCAGCACTTGTAAATTCAGTGGTAGGAAATTCCATTAGAAAATCAATGATCCTCATCTGTGGAGAATTACCATAGATATGAATTATCAGAGAGTCTTCCATTATAGATGTGATGTGCATTATTGTATTTAATATACGAGCTAAGATAGTATCATTAGTGTACTATACATGAAGCATGATTTTACAGATAGTGAATTGCAGGCACAGATATTATGGTCACTATACCAGCACGGTAAATGGTCTGAAATATACACAAACTATGATACTTTCAAAAGAAGATTAAGTGTGGTAGTAAAAAACAATGGGAAAAATACCGAGAAGCAAGTCAAGGCACTAGTAAAAATGCGGATAATACTACCTCGAAAGAATTGGGATACAATTTCACTTAATCCATATTACAAAAATACGATCAAGCAAATGATAAAAGATAATTTAGGATTTGAACCTTGAAAAAGAATCATAGAATGTAAAGAAGATAGGATGTTCCTGGTGCATAGTTGGTATACAGATAAAACCTTCAACATTATTTTTTGAAATATTTTTCTAGGCAAGTTTTTAGGAAAACAAAAAATCTAGTTGTAATGTAAAATTCTCTAATGAAGTCCTATCTTGACTGTGGTTGTGCTGTTTGGAGTTACTGAGACAAATTCAAATCCGCCGTTTGCAGTAGTGATTGTAGTAAATCCTGGAGGCAAAACAGCTGCGTTGATTTGCGCAAGAACCACATCTGGGATTAATCCACTGTGAGTTGTGATTCCAGCGGAATTTGTAACTTGTACGTCTGCTTGCGCAGTGAGTAATTCAAATGTAAACACTACCGCATTTTGTACACCTGCTTCATCAATATCTTTGATGCCGTTACTGTTAGTATCATTAAACACATCAAATACTATAGTTCCCTGGTCTGCTGGAGTGATCGGTTTGAGTGCAAAGTTTACAGTTGTTGTGGTACCTTGACCTAGAGTTTGATAGCTATAGGTAGTTGTGTGTGGAAGATGTCCTGCTGGAATTGGTGCTGCTTGGACCAACACTACATCAGGTAAAATGCCAGTTGCATTGTATGCACCATTGACATCAGTAAATACAGTAGTTTGAGTCAGTGTAAGGAAATCAACAACAAACACTTGGACTCCTGCAAGTCCTGGTTCAATTCCGTCTTGTACTCCGTTGTTATTCGTATCCTCAAATACAGTTCCATTGACGGTAGCTCTATTTTGTGGAATAATTGGTGTCATTGGGAA
>JAEMQG010000132.1 GCA_022758935.1 Candidatus Nitrosopumilus sp.
CTGGAAAAGGTGACTCTGGAGAAGTTATAATTGATCTTGAAAAAGATACTGAAGAAATAGGTGAAATATACTCAAAAGAGGACAGTATTGGTACGTACAGCCTCGAATATCTTAATCCTGTAGTTAAAGCAGTAGGGACAACCGCCGGTCAAATCACATGTGAATTTTCTAGTTCAAAACCTCTTAGAATTGAATTCAAAGTAGCAAACATAGGTAGAATTCACTTTTATTTGGCTCCACGCGTAGAAAGTTAAAGCATTTAAAGATTAACTAATGCAGATACTTTGAGTTGAGACTTGTTCTAAAATATGGCGGAACATCAATTTCATCCGCTAAAGATATTCAAGCTGTAGCAAACCACATTAATTCATTATCCAAAAAGAATGAATTAGTAATAGTTTGTTCTGCAATTAGTGGCACAACCGATGATCTAATAGAAATATCTAAACTGATAAAAAGTGAAAATAAAGACAAAGCTGAACAATTAGCATCAAAAATTATCAATAGACATAAACAACTTGCAAAACAACTAATCAAAAAATCAATAATCAGAAAAAAATTATTAGAAAAATTGGATATAGATTTTCGGGAACTTGTTGCATTAATTGAGGGCATGGTCTTATTAGGTGAAGTAACCAATAGATCGATGGATTATCTAATTTCATTCGGTGAACGTCTTTCAATAAAATTAATTTCTTTTGCAATCAATGATGTTGGTAAAAAATCAATACCTCTTACTGGTAAAGAAGTTGGAATTGTAACTGATTCAAATTTTGGAGAATCTAAACCCTTGATGGATACTACAAGATTAAGAATTTCTAAAACGACTGATTTGTTATTTTCAACAAGAACAATTCCTGTAGTAGGTGGATTTGCAGGAGCAGATCAACATGGACACGTAACTACATTTGGTCGTGGAGGTTCAGACTATACTGCAACAATTATTGGTTCTTGCATAAAGGCGGATGAAATTTGGCTAATGAGTGATGTTGATGGATTAATGACAGCAGATCCAAAAATTGTTAAAAATGCAAAACTACTCAACGAAGTCTCTTACATTGAAGCAATTGAAATGGCGTTATTTGGAGCTAAACAGATTCACCCGCGAACATTTGAACCCTTATTAACAAAAAAAATTCCGATGAGAATAAGAAACTCCTTTAATATAAAAAATCAAGGAACACTAGTAACTGATTCCCACTCAACATCTACAAAAAACACCGTAAAATGTGTAAGTAACATTCGTCACAATGGACTCATTGATATCCGTGGTGGTAGTATGGTTGGTACTCCTGGTACGGCGGCAAAAATCTTTGCAACTCTTGCTAAAGCTGGCATAAATGTAATGATGATCTCTCAAAATCCATCCGAATCCAGCATTACCATCGTAGTTAAAAATACTGCTCTTGAAAAAGCAGTTAATGTATTGGAAATGGAACTTTTAGGAAATATAATAAAAAAACTTGAAGTTACCACCGATGTAGCAATTATTGCTCTTATTGGTTCAGGCATGCGCGGTACCGTTGGGGTTGCCTCTAAAGTCTTTGGAGCAATAGAGAAAAACAAAGTCAATGTTGCAATGATTACTCAGGGATCATCCGAACTAAATCTTGCTTTCGTTGTTAAAGATTCTGATTTCAAAATAGCTGTTCAGGCCTTGCATGACACATTCGAACTTGATAAAATTAACTAAAAATAAAATCATTTAAAGGAACAAACTCAAAGAAATTTATTGAATAAACTAGTTGTTATTTTAATTCTAATTATTTTTATTACAGGAATCTTTTCAATTTCATTCATTCCTGATAATTTTGTTGATGCAAATTCTACAAAAAAAATTCATTTTACTAAAACTATTACTTCTTCCCAAGATCCAAGTCAAGGCAATGAAAATCATCAATTAGGACTAATTTTATCACCAAATAAGGACACTCTTTATGATGGCTCAATAACATTTTCTTCAAGCGAACCTGTACAGGTAGCTGTTTTACATGAGATCAATAGTAATGATGCAAAAGGACAACTAACATGGACTGTTGATGGAAATACAATTTACGCTTTATCTTTAATTGGCCCTGTAACTAAATCTAATTCTATCGACTTTACAGGTTCTGCTTTGGCATTACATTCTTCAAACTCAAAAGAATTTACCGCTACTCTAAGTGTTGATGGTTGGATTAGAGGACAACCAACCGAAATAATTACACAAAAGATTGAATCAGAAAAAAAATCATCACTACTACTTTCACGGGTAAACATTCCTGCAACCATCCCAATGCATGAGGGACTTTACGATAATAATCCAATTTTTTACATTATTACAGATTCTAGTCAACAGGAATATGCCAAAATGCTTTCTACAAAGCAAGGCTGGAAAGTTGAAATCGCTCCTTCCATTAAAAAAATATCAGAAAATACACTACAAAAAATTTTTATTTTTAAAAATGGAGTTAAGGGAGATGGAATAAATAAATATCAAAATGAAATTTTTTCAAGTACTCCCGCTCAAAAATTACAATACAATTCACTAAATTCTGTCATTGAAGTTACATGGAAAAAAGGTCAAAATGCCGTAGTTTTTGAATCATCAGAAGAAGTCATCAATGCAGAAAAAAGTGGAAGAGTTGAATTTAATGAAACCGGTGTAATAATTAACGCACCACAAATAATGTGGCCCAATGGTCAGATGTTGGTAAGAGATAATAAAGAAATTACTGATGATTTGACATTTAGTGGAGGCCAAATTCTTGAAATTAATAAAGATAAGATGACAGTAACATTTGTTGCTCACCGTGGATGGGGACCCGATGGAAAAACAATTTATCATATTATAACTGATGCGACACCCTCTGGTCCAGCTGAAATGATGGGAGTTCCTTTTTCACCCTCATCTATTAATTCAATTACAAATTCTTCTACGTCTGATCTATTCCAATTCCAAAATGGAATTAAAGGTTCAGGATCTCTAGGATTTCAACCTAGTATTTCTACAGCAACTCCTGGCGATGAAAATTATAGTCCTATATGGCGTGTCTATATTGTTGAGTGGAATACTCCGGAAAACGCAAAAATTCTTGAAACAATATCTGATATAAATTCATTCAGGGAAGCTGATCTAATTACAGTTAGTCTGGCCCGTACCATGAATAGCAATCACATAGTGAATTATCCCTTCATAGATCCATTCCAATAAAAATACAAAATCACTAAACGGATAAATTACTTAACATAAAATTTATTGTGAATTGACTGGTAAGCTCTACATTGTAGGTGTTGGTCCTGGTCATCATGATCATATGACCTTCAAAGCTAAACGAGTAATTGACGAAAGCGATACAATAGTAGGATATGAAACTTATGTTAACTTAGTTCAAGATCTTATTGAGGGTAAAACAATTCATCGTTATGCAATGACTCAAGAAGTTGAGCGTGCACGTCAATGTATAGATTTAGCAAAATCTGGAAAAATAGTTTCGCTTGTTTCAAGTGGAGATCCAGGAATTTATGGAATGGCAGGGTTAATTTATGAAACACTTGCAGAATCTGATTGGGATCCCAAAAATGGTCTACAAGTTGAAATAATTCCAGGCATATCTGCTTTAAACTCATGCGCATCCATAATTGGCTCTCCATTGATGACAGATTTTGCCGTGGTAAGTATGAGTGATTTATTGGTACCATGGGAAATCATAATAAAAAGAGTCGAAGCAGCAGCACAGGGTGATTTTGTAATTGTAATTTACAATCCAGCAAGCAAAAAAAGAATACATCAACTAGAGGATGCCAGAAAAATTCTATTAAAATACAGGAAATCAACAACTCCTGTAGCGATAATCAAAGGCGCATTTAGAGATTCAGAAACAATTGTCATGACTAATTTAGAAGATCTACCAAATCATTCTGATCAATTAGGAATGATTAGTACAGTAATTATTGGAAATTCATCAACTTATACCTACAAAGATCTAATGATTAATCCCAGAGGATACAAATCAAAATATAATTTAGAAGAACAAACAAATCCAAAACTTCAAATCTAATAACTCTTTTTTATTGATTCAAACAATTCTTCACTCAGATTTAATTTTTCACGAATTGGAGAAATAATTTTTACTAAATATTCTCCAACAGTTTGTTTAAGATCAGTTGGATGCAATTTTTTTTCCACAAAATCAGATTCGAGTTGAGTATACTCTGAAAAAATTACATTTCCACCAAATTTTTCTGGTCTTTCTACTTTTATTTCATTGAACTCATGAAAGATAACATGCTTTACAATTTCCAATAAAGGATTATTCTGAATATTTGATTCTTCACACCATGCTTTTTTGATCTTTGTTCTTATTTCATCATCTGAATTATGAATAAAAATTCCAGAACTTGGATCTGATTTACTCATCTTTCCTAAAATTTGAGAGTCACTTGTATCTACTGGTTTCAAAAGACCAGGCAATAATTTGTGATGAACAATAACAGGAACCTTCCATTTCATTTTTGGAAAAATCTCTCTAACAAGCATATGGATCTTTCTTTGGTCCATACCTGCATGGGCTATATCTACATCTAGAGAGTGAATATCAACTGCTTGCATTGGCGGATAAAGTAATTTAGCAAGATCAATTTTATCCTCATTTTCAGAACGCCCCATAATAGTTAGAGTTCTCATCGTTCTGGCAAGTGACATATGTTTGGTAAATTTTACAAGTTCTGACCAATATTCTGTTTTTTCTTGATAAAGTTCTGAACCTAAAACAACTTTAACCTTAGGGCATATCAACTTGAAAGCATCGTGATAATATTTTGAAACTTTGGAGATCATCTCCCAATCTCCTCCTAATTTATCATTGATCAAAGTATGCCAATCTGCAAGAAATACAGTACAGTTTACACCAGCAGCAATAAAATCATTAATCTTGAAACCTGTACTAATTAAACTACCTAAATGCAAAAATCCTGAAATTTCTAACCCGATGTAATGTTTTGGGGAAGAATTTGTTTTGAATAATTCAATCAATTCATCATGTGTAATCACTTCTTCAGTAGGAGGCCTTTCGATTAATTCCACTTTTTCAGTTATATCCAAATCAAAACAACTTTTAAGATGTAGGCCTATAAAGTTATTTGAAAATAATAAATTGGTTCCAATTTACAAGATTTGAAATAGTAATAGTAAATTATCAACTATCACAATTGAAGAAAGATTAGAAATTGAAAATTACAAAAAAATTTCAAAAAATTTAGATATATTCCCGGGATAAGTTTCCCAAACTCTATTAAATGATTAAAACCTTGAAGATTATCTCAAAAAATGAGATTATAAATTTAGACATAATGAAAAAAACATAAAACAATTCATCTAAATACAAATAAAGATTATATGACAAATTCAGACTAATTTTTATTATTCTTTAATAAAGTAAAGATGATTTGATTCAGAATGATTGAAGGTAAATGGCAACGAGGAGATCGGAGAATTCTTAAAATGATAGAAAAATTCACAAATTTTAAAAATTGGATTTCTTTCATGCAATTATCAATAGAGGCAAAAATTGATCATCCAACATTAACTAATCATATTGATCAATTGATTAAACATGGTGTTATTACAGAGTATAGAGGAAAAAATCATTCAAGATTATTTTGTATTTCTGGACATCAGGATGATATTGAATACAATGAAAAATTTCGAAATTTTACACAAAATGATACGATGAGTAAAGAAAATGCAGAAGAAAAGCTTTCTACGATATACAAATTAGGAATAGATGGGCTTTACTACAAATATTGATTAAAAATTAAACTATGATTTTTAAAATTAAATTTCAGAAAATTATCCCTCCTATTATTTTAAAATCAATACATTACTTACAATTTTTTTTATGCTTTCTTAGATCTTCTAAAGAATCAAATTCTGTATCACACGCTCTACACTTTTCCTTTTTTTTACCATGTGCAATTTCTTGATGTCTCTTTAATCTTTCATGATCAGAAAGTACAGTTCCACACTTTTTACATTTTGTCTCATTTGAACTACTGAATAATCCCATGTTTAGTATGATACTATCTACTAGAAAAACTAGTTTTTTCATCGAAATTATTTTTATGCTTAAAACTAAGAAAAATGAATAAAAATCAGCTATCTGATCTGGTCTATCTTTTGCGAATACTTTCATAGGTGAAAATATTGACATAATTATGGTTTCTAAACAATTTGAAGAACAATTTCGTAAATTTTGTGCTAATAATAATGTTGAATGGGATGACAAGAAAAGACAATGGAGTAAACCATTTCATCCTAAAATAAAAAACATTTGGATTCAATCAGATCAGGGTGATTTTCTAAACTCTTTACATCCAAAAGAAAAAGGATATTATGAATCCAAATTTCTAGGATGGGAACTTGGAAC
Source organism: Candidatus Nitrosopumilus sp. (assembly GCA_022758935.1). Taxonomy (GTDB): domain Archaea; phylum Thermoproteota; class Nitrososphaeria; order Nitrososphaerales; family Nitrosopumilaceae; genus Nitrosarchaeum. The sequence goes on from JAEMQG010000132.1 coordinate 6,408, forward strand.
AATAAGAAAAGAATATTGTTTTTGGTGTGGTAGAATTATAGACGAAACTAGAAGAGCTAATTCACGTTCAGAGTCGGTAAAATTTTGCAATCCATCTCATAGAAAAGCATTTGGCAAAGTAAAAGCTGATCAAGAAAAATTAGGAAAAATGTTTGTATCTAAATAATTATTTTTAGTATTATGATTCTTCTAAACTTTTTCTTGGTTTAGTACTTAGGTAGAACGCATGAGAACTAATTATAAATGCTGCAAGAAAAACTTTTGTTGCAAAAATTAGATTCCATGGCCTATTTGGATCAGGATATGCAATTGACAGCATATCAATATTAGGAACATTACCTTGAACAAAACCTGCAGTAATTTTTGCATTCAAGACCGTGAAATTATATAAGACCTCATATAGCGTAATAATTGCAAAGCTCAACAACATTAGTTGAAGTAATGCCATTCTCCAACCAACAATTTTCTTCTCTGCAGTTCTTCTCCACCCTATTCTTGAAACACAATACCATCCAATAATAGTAGAGAAAAATATCCAAGTTGAAATCCTTGAAAAATTTTCCAACGGTATGAAAGTATTCTGTAGTGCTTCACCCATTACATAAGTACCGTTTTTCATCCATTCTTCCATGGTGATATAAACTCCAAAAACAAGAGTTAAGATCATAATGAATCCACAAACATAGAAGACGTACAAGAAAACTTTGTAACCTACATCTGATTTTTCGAGATGATGAGGTTTCATTATGGTGTTTGCCTAATTCTGAAATATAAAAATTCATGCCTATTTCAAGAGATTTATAGACTAGTCATAAAGAAAACCATTATTGAAAATACCAATTAATGTTCCATTTATAGGCAAAGAAGAAATCTCACTCGTAACTTCCATTCTCAAAGACGGAGCACTTACATCAGCATCTCATCAAGGCGGCAAATATGTTAGAGAATTTGAAAAATTAGCATCCTCATTTGTGAAGTCAAAATATGCTATTGCAGTCAACTCTGGAACTGCTGCCTTACAAGCTGCATTATATGCTATGAATATCAAAAAAGGGGATGAAGTATTAGTTCCATCATTTACATTTGTTGCAACAGCTAATTCTGTAGTCTCTACTGGAGCTAAGCCCATCTTTGTTGATATATTGAAGGAAAATTATACTATGGATCCTGATGATCTACAAAAAAAAATCACAAAAAGAACTAAAGCAATTATGCCGGTTCATCTTTATGGAAATGTAGCATTCATTGACAGAATTTCAGAAATTGCTAAAAAACATAACTTGCCAATTATAGAAGATTCTGCACAATCATTGGGTTCCACTTACAAAAGAAAACATACTGGAACTTTTTTTGACTTGGGTTGTTTTAGCATGTATCCTGCGAAAGTAATGACTGCAGGAGAAGGAGGATTTATTGTAACAAACAGTAAAAAATTACGAGATAAATTGTTAATGATTAGAAATCATGGAATGATTCATGGATATGATACCAAAATATTTGGATTGAACCTAAGATTACCCGAGATTAGTGCTGCAATTGCAACAATTCAAATGAAAAAACTTTCCAATTTTCTTAAAACTAGACAAAAGAATGCACACCTTTTATCAAAATTAATTTCTGATTTAAATGTCATACTTCCTCATCAACGAAACTATGAAAATGTAAATTGGTATCTTTATACAATAGCTGTATCAAAAAGAGATAAAATTTTGAAAAAGCTTAATGCTAAAGGAATTGGTGCAGCTTCTTACTATCCGATACCAGTTCACAGAACGCCATTTTATCGGCAAAAAATTAAACTACCAATAACTGAATGGGCAGCAACACGAGTTTTATCTCTCCCAATACATCCTAAAGTTACAACTGGAAATATTGAATTTATCGCAAAAACTCTGCGTAATATACTAAATGAATAGTCTTGGAAATGTTATTGGAGAAATATGCAAGGTAATATTACCAATTCCTGAGGAATTTTACCTAGGAAATATTAGTTCTTCTATAGGAATTTGTACACTTTCAAGTATGGACTTACTAAAAAAAATTTCAAATTCTGAACTTTTGAATCATATTTCAATAGTTGGAAGACTACTTACAGAAAATAAAGGAATTGATTCTATCATTAAATATGTTAATGAAAATCAAAAAACTAAAACCATTATAGTCTGTGGCAAAGAAGTTTGGGGGCATAAAGCGGGTCATTCTTTATTTGAATTACATAAAAATGGAATTGATAATGATGGAAGAATAATCAATTCAACTAGTCCTGATCCATTTCTTGCTGCAACAAAATCTGAAATAAATTATTTTCAAAATGAAATTAATCTTATAAATATAATTAACGAAGTAAATTTTGACACAATTAAAAAACTTGTAATCTAATACCCAATTCTTTGTCTTTCACGATTTATTTCGTTCTTTTTTTTATATTCTTCAAGAATATCATCTGGGGTTAAATTCAATTCTAATGATGCCTGAACTACAAAATGCCATATGTCAATTAATTCTTCTCTTGCCTCAGATACATTAAAGGGAATTGGAGTTTTCCACCATTTCCAATTTGTTGTTCTTTGTAGTTCTACTGCCTCATGCATTATTGCAGTACATAACGCAGAAATTCTACCTTCAGAATCTTTTGGATATTTATCTAATCTCATCATTTCTGATAAGCTTTTTTGTAGTTTGAATATAGCTTCTAATCTATCTTCTTTTTTAGATATATCTTGCGACAATACTTAATGTTTTTTGGAAATAACTAAACTTAAATCTTCTTAGAACCGAATCATTTTTTCATATAATTTAACTCGTTTTGAAATTTCTGTTTTTTTCAACTGTAATAATCCATCCAATCCATATTTTTCAACAGCGAAAGAGCCTAAAACATTTCCATAGATTACTGCTTTTTTTATTTCTGAGAGATTGGTTGAATTTTTACTAGCAAGATATCCTATCATTGCGCCTGCAAAAGAGTCTCCTGCACCAGTAGGATCTACAACATCTTCTAGTGAAAATCCTACAGAAGGGAATATTACATCATCAAAAAACATTAGTGATCCATGCTCTCCCTTTTTAATAATTACATATTTTGCACCCCACTCCATCATCTTTTTTGCACATTTTATCAAATTGAATTCTTTTGTTAGTAACTTGGCTTCTTCATCATTTATTACAACTGCATCTACTGCTTTGATCATCTTGATTACTGACTCACGTTTTGTAGATATCCAAAATTCAATAGTATCACACATTGAAAATTTTACTTTATCAAATTCTTTGATTAGGGCAATATTCTGATCAGGATCATTATTTGCTAAATATACAAATTGTGATTTCTTATATTCTTCAGGAACAGTTGGTTTGAAATCAGCCAACACATTAAGCTCAGTTTTTAGAGTTTTTCTATTACTAAGTGTATTATCATAGCTTCCATCATAGCGAAAAGTTTTCCCTTCCTTGATACTTAATCCTTTTAAATCAAGATACTTTGATAAAATTTTATGATAATCCAGAGGAAAATCTTTTCCCACCACTGCAATTAATCCAGTATTTACAAAGTTACTTGCTGATATAGCTGCAAATGTTGCAGCCCCACCCAGAACATCTCTCAGAATTTTTTTTGGGGTTCTAATGGTATCTAATGCAGTTGAACCAAAAACAGTTAACATTTCATAAAAACTAATCCTGCTGTATAAATTCTCTTGCCTGTTCTGGTGTTGGATAAAATACAAAAGGTACATCAATAGTTGTAAAAAATACATTATATTTTGTAACTCCATTTATCTTTACTAGTGTATTTTCTTGGGATTTAATGTTGGAATCTTTTAGGTAAGTTCCACTTACTGAAATTTTATCTAATGGAGGAAGAACAAATGGGTCTAACCTTCCTTTTCCAATCACTCTCTCATTTAATGTTATAAAAAACTCTGTTTTACCCGCTGTCAAAACTAACAGTGATGGATTGTTAAATTCTAATTCAATACTATACATTGACTCTCCTTCGTTTTCTTTAAGAGGTTGATTGTGCGTAATAATCATGCTTATCTGCGATATTGATACAAACTGAAAATAGGCAAAAAAACTAATGCCAATTACTAATGCGATAATTATTACCTTCCTTGAAGATCTCATAACAATTGCTCAAAAATCGATTTTTAAGTCTGGAGGAAAAAAATCCAATTAATTTGTGTAAAGTTTTTGATCTAATCTTTAAGCTCATTAGAGCTACCAGAATAAATTAAAACATTTTGATTTATAGTAGATGGCTAGAATAAAACTCAGGCTTGGAGCGAATGAAATTGAGGTTGACTCTAGAGATTTTTATGTTGATAATCAAACTTTAGGTGAACTTATTGAAAATATTTCTCAACATTTGAACAAAAATCAAGCAAAAATTATCTATGAAAATAACAACGAAGAAATCAAAAAACCTCAAGAATTAACTCAGCCTAATCAATATGGTCTAGAATATTTAGATGATGCGGAGGTTTATGAACCAGAATTTAATGAGCCAAAACCAATTGAATCACATGAAATTAAAACTAAATTGAGAATATTAGAAACAAGTGGATTTTTTAATTCTCCAAGAACAGTTACAGAAACTGTTCAACAACTCGTAGAATATGGTTGGAGTGCTAGTCCTCTTGAAGTATCTAAAGCTCTTGCAAAAATGGCTTCTAATAGAGAAATTTTGAAAAATTCAAAAGAGAGTAGACTTCATTATTTTGTAGAAAATACTTTAACAGCTAATTAGTTGTATTCCGACATTTTTCACAACTATCAAAAATTTCTCCTTCTAAATGATCAAAATGTGTATTACATTTATTGCATGTATGATGCATGTCGAAATATCCATCTTTTTCAATTTGACCAACTCTATTTGATTCAATATTTGTACTTCCACATTTGATGCAGTGACATCCACATTCTATTTTCATAATTTACTTTCCAATAATCTATGTATAGTTGTTTTACATATACAAATCATTGGGAAAGAAACGAGAAATCCCACTTGAAATTGATGATCATTTTAAACTGTATGGAAAAGAACCTTGGGAAGTAGATTATGGAGAAAAATGTGTTGTTTGTAATGTTAGAATTGATGAATATGGTTTTTGTTGCTGTGGATCTAGTGGAGATTAACTTTTCTAATTATTGGCAAAATCATTATCATTAAAAAACCCACAGCTAAAGGAGCAATCAACGGAAATTCTGGGACAACTGTAGTACCTATAATAGATACATTACCAGAATTATCTGGTTTCATACTTACCCAAACATGAGTTCCATTATTGATATATTCATAAGATTGAATTTTCTCATCTCCGAGAAATACATCATATGGTCCCCACAATAATTCGGAAGGGATTATTACTGTAACAAATTGATTTTCCCCATTCACTTCAAAACTAATGTTTTTTGTTGATTGCTCAAAACTGAATTGATTTATTTCTGCTAAAGATCGTATTTCAACTCTGAATTCTTTATCTTCCCATTTTACATTTTTTATTAGTCTTGGTTCATTTACAGAATACTCTAAAACCATTTGACAACCATGACAAAGTATCCCCCTCATTTTATCCAAATAAACAGGTTTATCATTAACATAAATCAAGTCAACTTCTTTTGGTAAAATAAAAGAAGTATCTTCAAGATATCTGAAACTCCAAGTCCACATATTATCTCTTAAAAAAAGTGCATCTTTAAGATCATATTCTACAATTGTATCTTCATTTGATGGTAAAATCAAAACGTTATTCTCCCCAATCACACCGTGTTGTTTTTCTTCACCAACTTGATTTGTAATTTTGAGATTAGAAATTGTACCATTGACCAATTCGATCTGTGTAGGCATATTAGAAAATTTTACAATTTGTTTTACATGAACTTCGCCTATTGAATTAATTGTAATTCCAACTGATTTTTGTTCTGCTTTCTCAGCAATAGATACTTCAGCATTTACTGTTGGGATTACTATTATGAGAGTTACTATTGCTAAAAAAACAATTTTTTCCGAATTCATTTATTCCACCTTAACATGAATCATTTTTGCTTCTTCAAGTGGACAATCATTACGATCTCTTGGTAATTTTACAATTTTATCGGCAACATCCATTCCTTCTATGACTTCCCCAAATACAGTGTATTGTCTATCAAGAAATGTACTGTCTGTTGTAACTATAAAAAATTGTGAACCTGCACTATTTGGATCTTGAGCTCTAGCCATAGAAACAATACCACGAAGATGCGATCTTGAACTAAATTCAGCCTTAATCATATGGCCTGGTCCTCCCAATCCCCAAGTGCTCTTATTTTCACGTTTTGTGTTTGGATCTCCACCTTGTATCATAAATCCAGGAATAACTCTGTGAAAAAGCGTACCGTTATAGAATCCATCTCTTGCCAATTTTTCAAAATTTCTTACTGTCTCTGGTGCCAAATCAGGAAATAATTTAAATACAATTGTTCCTAGATTAGTCTCAATAATTGCTGTACTCAACAGGAATTATTTACAGTCTTATCATAAGAGTCTTTTTGTAATCAGCGATTAAAATTCTTTTGACCAAGCGTACTTTATAAAATTTGTAATAATTAGTACGTTTTTCGTCAAAAAATAATATTCAATTCCTACTGATCTCTTACAATAAAACAATTCTACTTATTAATACTTAATTTAAGATCAAAATTAAATCAATTCAAAAAGTTATAGTGTTATATAGAACAACTAAAAAACAGAATCCGTTGAATCGTACAAACCAGAGCACGATCATTAAAGAAGCAATTAATTCTTATCTTGACAAAGGAGTAACTGACAAACAGGATATCTATACCAAAGTTGTAGATCAACTGGGTGTTCCAAGACCCACTGTTAGAAGAGTCGCAAGAGATTTGAGAAATGAATTACTACAAAAAATCCAGATCTTACAGTCAGATATGCCTAAAACACCAACTTCTGAAGACGAATAAACTATCTTTTTCTTTATTATCGCTTTTTAATATCAGCATTACTGTTATAAACAATGAATTTTTCCAATAATACATGGGCTATCTTGGAAATCATTTAGCTACGGTGGTTACTGGAGTCTTTGCAACGATACTCACAGGACTATGGCCTTATTTTATCTCCTTTGCACCTATACTAAATTTTGTATTTATGATGGCTGTACCAATAACATGGTTCCTTACTTTTACTTGTTGGATTTCTCAAAAGAGTACTGATCATATGCATAAATCTGAAACACATACAAGTCACATCGAAAAAAAAAGCTTGAGTAATACGCAAACCGCTCAAATTTATACATTAAATGAGAAACAAGTAGGCCTCGCTGAAATCAAGATAGCACAAAATGAATTATCAAAAGAACTAAACAAACTCAAAGAAACTGTAAAAATAAAGGATAGCGAAATTGATAGATTAAATCAAGAAATTTCTAATTTACAAACACTAGTCCAAATCGAATCACTAAAAACAGAACTTGCCAATCTTAAGATGTTGGCATCTGGAAATAAAAACAAAAATAAATAAAATTCAATCCTTACAGTGGTTACATATTATGCCATGATTATTTTTACATCTTGGACAACTTACTGCCCCTCCATAATGACATTTACATGGACATAACTCTGTGGGATCTATTTTCATATTCATTGGTATGACTTCTACGGTATGTTAATATTTGACTTTTGATGTTTGAACCTAAATGACATGGAATAAATCTTTTAAACCGAGTAAAATAACTAGAGTATCTAAAAATATTTTTTCTGTTAGTTTGATTGTATTTGCGTTATTCATTACTGTAATATTTAATACAAATTCTTTTGCTGAACCAATTGAATCACAAACAGAAATTACTCCAATTAACGATTTTATAGGAATTGAAAAATTAACACTTCAAATGTTTATTCCTAATGATAATCAACTGCCATGGGGATTTGTAGTAGGGAAGATATTAAATCATGTTGTTGGATATCCTGTAATTATTCAAATTTTTGATAGTGATGAAACAGTTGTAGGAAATAGCATTGGTGCTGTTCGCTTTGCACAAACTCCAGTAGGTGACGATGGTACATATGAATACAAATTCAGAATACTTGATTCAAATCAAGGACAAATAAAGCATATCTTTGATGGCAATTACACCGTTAAAATTTTCAAAGTAGTATATCTAAATTCTAATCATAAGACAGTTTAGTGGCAATTTTAAGAGTATCATCTACTAACTCCCTTAATCTTTTTTTGGCCTCATCATCTGAGATGGTGTTCCCTGAGATGGATTCTGTAGTAAGAAACACTGCTTTAGGATTAGTAATTACTCTAAAATATGATAGTAATTGAGTAATCAATGTCTGAACATCAACAAATCCTATATTACCTGACGCTAAAATTACCATCCCAGCTACTTTACCTTCAGTTTTTTTGTAATTGATATACTCGAACAAATTTTTTAATGCCGAACTAAAAAATGAATTATAAATTGGAGATCCAATTAACCAAACATCTGCATCCATGATATCATTGGCTGCATTTTTTGTATGAACATTGTATTCTTCTTCTGATCCTCTATAGTATTCAATTTGTCCTTCTGAAAGATTAATAAATTTAGTATCAATATTTTTTGATTTTGCATATTCAAAAACATATTTCATTATTACTTGAGTTTTTCCACTTCTCCTGGGACTTCCTGAAATGACTACGACTTTCATAACTCTGAAGATTTGTCTTTCTATTTAAGCTACAATAATATCTTTTAAAATTTAAAAACGGGCTTGGAGGGCTTCGATCCCTCGACCTGTAACTTAGGAGGCTACTGCGCTATCCAAGTTTCGCGTCTTAAATGACTCTGCGCCACAAGCCCAGCAAAAAAAATGCGTGTAATTATTTAAGGATAATCAATATTAATTTTAATCATTTCCTGTATTTTACTCCAATCAACACTTTCCTTATTGTTCCATCTCTCAAAATAGACTACATCCTTAAGATCAAGTCGTGAAAGCCATCCTGCCGTTTCAAGATCTGGTTTTTGTGCAAATTCATCAACATATCCTAAACAAAGATAAGCTATTGGAACCACATGGTCTGGTAATTCTAAAATCTTTTTCAGAGTATCATTTGAAAGAATACTGACCCACCCTAGTCCTACTCCTTCTGTTCTTGCAGCTAGCCACAAATTTTGGATAGCACAACATACACTGTATAACCCAGCTTCAGGAATACTTGATCTACCAATCACAAATGGGCCAAATTTTGAAGGGTCATATGTCACACAGAGATTTATATCTGATTCTAAAATCCCCTCAAGTTTAAATGAAAGATATTTTGATCTTTTTGGTTCTTCAACCAATTTTGATGAATGAGTTTTCTCTTCTTCAAAAGAACTCTTAATCTTCATTTTGGTAGTAATATCCTTTATCAAAATAAAATTCCATGGCTGAGAAAAACCAACAGAGGGTGCATGATGTGCAGCATTTAGGATTCTAGATAAAACATCATCTTTGATAGATCTTGAAGTAAAATGAGATCTTACATCTCTCCTTGAGTAAATTGCCTTATAGAGACCCTTTTTTTCCTCATCAGTAAATTCTTCTGTCAATTTTTACACGTCTTTCTTCTTTTTACTCAATCCTTTCTTTTCTTAAACGTTAATAATGTCTGCACCTAATCTTTTACTTCAATGGGCCGGTAGTCTAGCCGGTTAGGATACTGCCCCGACATGGCAGTGATCGTGAGTTCGAATCTCACTCGGCCCACTTTTTTCAAGTTGAAGTCTTAAACTCTTTTTCAATTAAACTCCAAGAAGTTTCTGTAGTAATGCTTCCCTCGGCACTAAAACTACTGATATTTTGACTTAAAATTGCTTGATATACTTGAGCATCTACATCAGATTTTTTTAGAATAAATGAATTCTTCAAAGGAATCTCAGCTCCTCCATAAAATACTGCTCTACCAGACATTGAAATATCCTCAGTAGAATACTGACTCGAGCCCAATAACTTGTCATCGGCATAAAGTTTGTAAGCGATAATTGGAACAGTAAATGTTTTTTCGCTTGGATTCTTTACAAGAAAAGTTACTTGCAATTTAGCAGAGTTTTCTATATTGTTAACATCTAAAACTTCAACATTTTTTAATTCAATTTGAACTTGTTGTAATTCTGGATTATCAAGACTTGCAAACCA
>JAEMQG010000044.1 GCA_022758935.1 Candidatus Nitrosopumilus sp.
ATTTTTATTCTTTTTATTATTCTTTTTTTACTTTTTATGATTCTTTTTCTACTTTTGCTTAATCCTTTTCTTCTTTTGCTTCATCCTTTTCTACTTTGGCTGCATCCTTTTCTACTTTGGCTGCATCCTTTTCTACTTTGGCTGCATCCTTCTTTTCTTTTTTGGATTTCTCTTTCAATTCTTTTTTGGATGGTGCTTCTTTAGATTCTTTTTCTTCAGTATATGGAGAAACTAAAACATAACCTTCATCGGTTTTATTCATTTTAACTCTAATTTTTCTCGGAGGACTTCTAACTCCTCGTGCCCAAATTTGATGAGCTAGATCTTCTTCGATTTTGATGTCTGATGTTTTCATATGATGGCGAGCAAATTCCTTAATCATGTTAATTGCTCGTGGTGCACGATGTGTATCTACTGAAAGCAATGCCTTACCCAAATTGATCGTATAGACTCTTTCTAATTCTTGAGACAACTATCCAACCTCCACATCGGTTGATCTCCAAGCTCTGCGTTTTGGATTTGATCTAACAGTTCTTTTTGTTTTTAGAATAATCCAAGCTGGTACAGGTGATGTCTGTCTTGTCTTTTTTAACAGACGAATTTTTCTAGGAGATGACTTGCGTGCAGCCATAAATGTTCAGGCGCGATGAGCTCTTTTTAAATGAATCTCATGAATTTAGACGGTTTACTATTTGTTTCAATATCCTGGCAGAAGCACCCCATATAGTTTTATTTTGGTATTCAAAAGTGTACATTTCTTGAATTCGGTTATGGGCTGGATTTGGATCATTATTCATTGTTTTCAAGAAGGGGTTTAGTGGGATATGAAATATCCTTTCCACTTCAGAATTAGCAGAGAGGGATGTAATTTTGTCAACTATAGAAACAAATGGTAGAATCATAAAACTGGAATTAAGAGTCATAACTGGCTCGAGTTGTCCTATTACCTGATTTTTTGAAATTCTTAAACCAATTTCTTCTCGTGTTTCACGCAATGCAGTATCTAAAAGATCAGAATCAGTTGGTTCAAATTTTCCTCCTGGAAATGAAATTTCTCCAGCATGAAGTTTTAGATGTTTTGGTTTTTCAGTCATTACAATAATTGGATCATCGCCATAAATCACAACAAGTACGGATGCAAGTTTATTTTTTCCATAATGTTTTAAAACAGGATCAATTCTGCTTGAAAGCGATGATTTTAGTAATTCCGAGTCCATATTGATTCTACCAATTATCTATTTTATTGATTTTACGTTTAAAGGTTTTAACCAAGTTAAATTGGAGATTCTTTATGACAGTCATTTACGAGATAAATCCTCCAAAAATTTCAGAGAGTAGTGATGTATCAAATGATGAAATCAGTTTATTATTAAAACTTCAACAGAGAGTTTCAGACATCAGTGCATTATGTGACGGAATACATGTAACAGATTCTGTTCTTGGTACTAGACGAGTATCAGCATTGACTACAGGGATATTATTGAAGTCAAACCATCCAGATTTACAAATTACGATTAGTATGCGTGTGAGGGACAAAGACATGAATTCCATCAAACAGATAGTTCAAAAATCAATAGAAATGGAATTAGATGGAATTCTTGTAATAAAAGGTGATCCTTCAAGTGACAATTCAATAGATTCAGGATTAATCCCAAGTCAAGTTGTAAAACAACTAAATGAATTAGGTTATGGAAAGAAAATGAGTTTTTTCCTATCATTGCCTAGTAATCCCAACTTTGAGAAAATTCAAAAAAAAATTATGGCCGCACCGGAGGGTTTTATGACACAGGTAATTTATTCAGCAAGCCAAGTACAGCGAATTTCTGACAAATTAAGACCAACCGGGTTTAGAATCATCCCATGTATTTTATTGCCAAGTGAGAAAAATGAAAATTCTGCAAAGTTTTTGAATCTAGATTGGTCAGAGTATAAAGAAAATCCAGTTAAATTCATTAAAGAGATTCACAGTATTGCAGGGGACGTACTCATCACATCTCCTAGTGATTTTACATTTGCAAAAGATACATTGAAGAATCTTCAGAGTACAAAGTATTGAGATTCAGGATGATGCACCACAATTGCAGCAGTTGATTGTTCAGGAATAATTTGCCCATATTCAGTTAGAATCATTCCTGATTTTTCCGGTTGCAGTAGCTTCCAAACTAAAGTATGTTGTAACACATCAGGACAGCTTGGAAAACCCCAGCTATATCGCAGCCCACCTTTTCCTGTTAGTTTTAATTCAGATTTGATTTTACGATTTATCCATTCTGCCAATGCCTCGGCGACTTCTACTGCCAAACCATGTAAATAATATGCATCGGCGTACTTGTCTTCCGTATTCCATTTTTCTATAATATCTGAAACTTTGTTTCCAACAGTAACTGATTGAAATGCAACAATATCATTTTCTCCAAAATAATCAGTAAGACAAAGATGACTGGATTTAGAAGAGCGTGGAAAATCAAATTCAACACTTTCACCATTAGGATTATCAACTTTTAGTTTTCCATCTTTATTATGACATCTAAAATATCCATAAACAATTTCAGGTTCAAAGAGGTTCTCTTGAATTATTCTAATTTTCCATTCATCTAGTAACTTTTCATGATCTGCTTCAGAATCAGAACCTGCTTTTCCACGTAGACCCCAAGATAATTTGAATAGTGATTTTTTATCAATTAATTGCCAAATCTCATCCATCCGGATTTGATCATATTTCAATCTAATCGGTTCTCCAATTATTGGAGGAATTGGAGGAACAACTGGTATAATGTCACTTTTTGGAAGATTAGAAGAATCAACAGTAGCGGTAATTCGGTCCCTCCAATTTTCAAGTTTTTCTTTCCATTGAGCTAAAAACGTGTTTTTCTCATCTGAAACTAGTGTATCCATTGTTTTCAAGCCTTCAAACATTGTATTACAGTAAAACACTCCAGATTCGTAGATACCACCTTCTTTTGCAATTCTGTTGATATAGTTAGTATTGATGGCAGCACCTCCACATAAAATCGGAATATTCATGTTGTTTTTTCTAGCGTGCTCTACAAAATATTGCATTTGCTTTGATGTTGAAACTAACAGTGCAGACAAACCTATAGCATCAGGTTTAACTTCATCTATTTTTTCTAGAAATTTTTGTAGTGGTACCTGTTTTCCTAAATCATAAACACTGTAACCATTATTTTGAAAGATAGTTTTTACCAAATTCTTACCTATATCATGAACATCGCCGTAAACGGTTCCAAGTACAAGCTTTCCTTTAGAGGCACCTTCTTCTTTAATCAGATATTTTTCTAATTCGCCTACAGCGGCTTTCATACATTCAGCAGATTTAAGAACAAATGGCAAAATTAATTCTCCCGAACCAAATTTATCACCAACTTCTTTCATTGCAGGAAGTAAATCCTCATTTAGTGTTCTAATTGCCCCATTGTGAGTAATTGTAGGAGAGACATTTATAGAAAGAATGCCATTATGATCTTCAATGATTTCATTTTTACCTATCTTTTCTGCAATAGCTGAAACAACATCGTTTTGAATTCCGTCTTTTAGTCTATTTAGAATCCTAAAATATGCACGTTTTCCAGGAGGCCATGTTGGGTCGACATCCATTTTTTTCAAAGTGTCATTACCTTGCGTACCTGCCTTTTCAAAATAAATAATTAATTCAGATAATGCATTTGGATGAGTATTGAATATTAGATCTTCAGCTAGTTTTTTCTCTTTTACATCAATTTCACCATAAGGAATTATTTCTTTTGAATTTACAATAGCTGTATCCAATCCAGATTTTACTGCATGATACAAAAATACAGAATTGATAACTTTTCTTGCATATGGAACTAGTCCAAAACTAATATTGCTTAATCCCAAAGTTGTAAATGAATTTGGAAATCTTTCTTTGACAAGTTTGATACCGTCCAGAGTATTTTTTCCTGCATCTAAAAACTCATCTTCCCCAGTAGCAAGTGTAAATGTAAGAACATCAAAAATAAATTGTTCAATTTTTAATCCATATTTTTTTCCTGTTTCATAAAGTAATTCTGCAGTCTCAACTTTCTCTTGAGGAGTTTTTGCCATGCCTTTTGGTCCAATACATAATGCAATTGCAGGTAATCCGTACTTTGCCATTATTGGCGCAAGTCTTTCAAATCTGCTTCCATCCCCTTCCAGATTAATTGAATTAATTATTGGTCTTCCAGGAATTTGCTCAACGGCTGCCTCTATCACATCAGGGTCTGTAGAATCAATTACAAGC
>JAEMQG010000086.1 GCA_022758935.1 Candidatus Nitrosopumilus sp.
AGAATACGACAAAACCTTTGATGGTATAGAGTCTGTCACTTTATTTGATCCAAATAATGTCCTTGGAAGCGTCAATGTAACTACTGCAGAGATTAGCTGCAGCGTACACAATAATGCCAAATGCCTTGAAGTGACATTTGACCACATATTCAGGGAATCTTTAGAGTATAACATGGTAGCTACAAACATTTGGGATTTTCAGCGAAATGGCTGGCAAAATTACTTTAATCACGGAATACAAATTGAAGGAGAATCCATGAATCCTCCAGAGCAATATTCTGGAATATACAAAGGACATATTCATTCTCTAACTGAAACTGGCAAAAATACTGCAATAGATGATGATAGGAATAGTTGGACCTTTGATAAAACATGGAATCGAGATTACATCAAACCAGTAATTGCAGATAGTGACATTTTGAATTCAGACAAGATGTGGGCAATAGAGCATCTTGGATACAAGTACTCTGACGGTAAGATGATTTTTGGATTTGATAGAATGGATCATCGCTTTGCAGACACCAAGAACCAGCAACAAAATCTTGCACAAAACCTAATGAAAGATCTATGTCCAGAGTGTCAAAAGAAGCCATTTGAAAAGATTAATGACATTTTCTCTTATGACATTCCCAGTTACTCAAAGCTAGATAAAACAAAAATGAATCAAGAGGAGCAAAGGGCGCAAAAATTCCTACAACAATATCTTGAAAAAATATATCCTGGCAAAGTTTACGATTAGAATTATTTGGTCAATTAGAAATTTAATTTAAAAAAATTTTTAAAATTAAACTAACATACAATTTTGATATTTTGTTAATTTTTAGAAATTCTTATTAATATCAATATCAAAGATAATATGTGCAGTATAAAATTCATCTTTTAGTAATTTCTGCTATTATTATCGCATCATTTAGTTTCTATAATGCTTATGCCTCTGGCCCATTGAGTTTTGATCAAACTAGAATTGTATTGGAACATGGTGGCATAATTTCTTGTATTGGTTGTACTGATGTAGGTAATACAATAACTGTTACTTTGAACGGTGGTACAGGTGCAGCACCTCCCAACACAAAAACTATAACTCTTAACAAAGTTGTTGGTTCATCACCTCTTACTTATCAAAGTAATTTTATAAAATTCTATGATTGTCCTGCAACATGTGGTACTTACGAGTATGATGTTAAGGTCAATGATGTGATTACAGCAACTGCTTCAGGTTATACTGTTACACCAGCAGCAACTATTTTTGCAACTGGCGATTTATCTGATCCTGCATATGTAAAAACTGCAAAAACAATAACACCAAATAAATCTGTCACTAACACATGTAGTAGTTATGGTGCTGATACAGATGGAGACAATATTTGTGATTTTTGGGAAAATAATTCAAATTATCCAAGTCCATGTCCTTCTTCCGGTCCAGGACTATGCATTAGAACTTCTGCAACTGTCACTCCTTATTTTATAGGATGTACTCCTGGCGCAACTGATTTTAGGAACATTTGTCCTTCTCCTACTAAAGCTGATACATACTTTGAAATTGATTGGATGATGGGACACAAACCTAGTGATGATGTGATATCTGCAGTTGCAGACACATTTAGAAATTCAAACTATGTTTCAAAAAATAGTGTCAATGGTATAAATTTTCATGTGCAATTAGATGAAGAACTACCACACGTCGATTTACTCCCATTCTCCTCTTCTGGAGTTACTGCGTCTCAGGGATATGATCAATTAAAGTACTGGTGGTTTGGAAACTCTACTGAACGAACATACTCATTTCCTAATGAAAATACCAATAGTCCTTGGTACACTAGTATGCGTAGTCAAAAAGGTCAGGTGTTTCATTATACTATTTTTGCACATCAGCAAGCAGGCATTTCTAACTTAAACTCATCAGGTATAGCTGAAATGCCAGGAAATGATGCAGTGATCACCTTAGGTGCATTTGATGGTAAGGTCGGATCAAAAGAATACCAAAAAGCTGCTTTACTTCATGAGATAGGACATAATCTTGGTCTAGATCATGGTGGTAATTCTGCCATAAATTGCAAACCAAACTATCTTAGCGTTATGAATTATGCATTTGAATTTCCAATTTTTGTTTCTAATAGACCATTGGATTTCTCTAGATCATTATTGCCTACATTAACTGAAACATCACTCGATGAAAATGTTGGAGTTGGAGCAAGTAATGGACTAAAGACTGCCTATGGTCCACTATCTGTATTAAATACTACTACTGGAATTTCTGTCAATTGGAATCGAGATACTAACCCAGCAGATGCTACGGATGTGGGTGTTAATGCAGACATCAATAACTTTGGAATAACAAACTGTCTGCAATCTGCCAATCAAACCCTAACTGGATTTAAAGACTGGAATAGTTCTATGAAGCTAAGCTCATTGGGTATTCTTGGAGCTGGTGCAGAAGCAGAAACATATCCTGATGGTATGGATCCTAGTTTAGTAGTAGTAGAATCTAGTGTTACTGAATTTTTAAACCAGTCTGGTACTATACCAAAAACACCAGAACCTAAATCAACACCGCTTCATCAATATAAAATTGGAATATCACCTGCCGACATAAAATGTATGGACGAATTGAATGAAAAATTAACTCCTCCAAATAAAGAATTTGGTGGTTGCTTCACACCAGAAAATGTAATTGATATGGAAAAACGAGGCTGGGTCCACATTTAACATCTTAAATGTATTCCAATAATTAACTAAGAACAATTTCTAAAATTATTGAATTTTTATTTTTCCCATATTGATCAAAAATTGTATTCCTTTGACAAAAGAGTTATCATCAATTGAGCCGTTTGCCCATCGTCCAGCATCATTTTTAATCCAAGATGGAATTTTGTTTACTTCTGTGTCTGTACCTTGAGGAGTTGATGGAATTTCCATTATTCCCATATTGATCAAATATTGTATTCCATAAACAAAATCATTATCAGTAATTTTATCCCCTGTCCACCAGCCAGCATCATTTTTAATCCAAGATGGAATGATCGGCTTGATTTTTGATACAATCAAAGTAAAATCTGTCTCTTTCAAAAAAGGACCTGTTCCCTTTACAGTAATTGTCCAAACTCCTTTATCTAACTTTGATTTTATCATTTCAACATTGTTAATTGTATCAGTACCTTCTTTTGCAAGAGCATCTGGTATGTTTTTATCTAATACCAATGGCATTTTTTTATCCGTTCCCTTTGATATCAAAAGATCCAAATTATTTTCTAAAAGAACTTCACTTTTGAAATCTCCTGGAGGTGATCCACGATCATCCCATACCAAAGTTAATTTCAGATCAGTAGGATTATCCAAATTAAGCGAATATTTTTTTTCTGAATTAGATGCTGAAAAAGAATCATTAATTATTATAGGGAATTTTATCGTCGTGTTGGTGGATGTTGAGGTTTTGACTAATTTTGAGTCTTCGATTAATTTAATTGCATTTTTACCATTAACCAGACCCCACCCATATTTGTAATCGGGTCCAGGATTTCCCAAATCATCCGCAGTATGAATTAAAATGGCTTTGGCAGTATGTGGCAAAAGATGTGGTTCAAATGAATTTTTATTTTTTTGTTCCCACTTCTCTTCCATTAACACTACTAAACCTCCTACAAGGGGAGCTGCCATACTAGTTCCATGCATATGGATGTAATCGTTATTTGGACCTGTTGAAGTAATATCTTCCATGGGATTAGAATTATGGGCTCCAGGTGCCACCAAATCCGGTTTTATTCTTCCATCATCAGTAGGACCAAAACTGGAAAAGCTAGAAACCACGTATCTCTCATTTACATCAAAATTTGAATCAATAGAGCCTACAACTATTGGATTTTTTGCAGTTGCAGGAGAATTAACTGTACTAAATCCTTCATATTTCTTGATATAATCATCACAATGATTATTTAGGATTCGTTCATTTCCTGCTGCTTGTGTAATTATTATTTCTGAATATTTTTGGTTATTGTTAATTGCATGATAACCATTTACAAATCTATCCAAAATATGAGAAGTAGTTGTATAATTCCCCAGATAGTTGCATTTGATTTGTTCATACTTACCGACTTCATGTCCTAGTGAAATATTCATCACATCAATTCTATCTCCGATTGTTATTGTAGGGTCATCAGATGGATGTGTGTTAAGAATACTATTTGCATTTTCAAAAGCTTCAACTAAATCTCCATTATCGTCACCCCACAGCCTAGGATTTTGATCCGTATTGTAACGAGTTCCCCATGATAAAATCTGGACATTTGGCGCAACTCCTTTGTAATTAGAATCAACAGAACCATCTCCTCCCAAAATACCTGCTACAAGGGTAGAATGTCCTCTATCAGAATCACTAGAAATATACAGATTATCAGGAGTGCTGATACGATATAGTCTACCATTAAAATCGTCATGTGAAGAAACAAAACCACCATCAAAGATCAAGGCAACAGAACCCTTTCCTGTCAAGTTGTATTCTGATTTTATCTGATTAATATTGCCAACTCTTTTTGCTTCAGAAATTTCTGGCTCTAATGGTGGGTCCTGATATCTAATGAACTTGATTGCAGAATGTTTTGAGAGTTCTGTTATTTGATCAAAAGACATTAGGGCAGAGACAGCAGAGATGCCTTCCATCACAGAGCCTATTTCTCCATTGTAAGAAGTAATGATTTTTGTCATTTCTTTATCATGTAATTGCTTGTGAAAAAAAACTGTAATGCCGATTTTGTCAATATGAAGACCAGTTTTAAAATCTTTAACACTTTTCTTAAACACCCAAGGAGGAACATCTCTACTTTTAATGTTCGAATCAAGTTTAGTGTCTGGCTCTATTGGAATCATTGAACGAATTTCTGGATGTGAATTAACTGGAAATGTATCCAAACTAGTATCGTTTGCACTTGCTACATATACAAAATGATTAAAAAAATCAACCAAAGTTATTCCTTGCTCTTCTAATTTTTTTCGTTCATTCAAATCTAAATAATGAGTTGTTTGAAGAAAAAAGAAATTATCTGTTTTAGTTTTATTTCCTATGATGTTTTCTATTTGGAATCCTATGAGAGGTGTAAATGAACCCGAATCTAATTGTAATTCAAACTTTTTTCCATCACCTGATGTGAATTCATCCATACGTGCTATAAATTCCCTAATAGGTTCGATAGAAATTGTTGCTTTTTCAACACCACCACCTTTGTTGTACTGTACGACTACGTTACCAGTTGAGTTGAAAGAGTATAGTTGAATGAATGGCCAAACGTTAGCGTCAATACCTATCTGTCCTACACCGTCTTTACTAGGAACATTTGTGTTTACATCTTTTGGTTCCCTTATTACATTCATGTTATCGCTTGCATGAAATATACAGACACCTGTGGTAATTACACCACCAGTTGAACTTCCCTGTATACCACCACTTGATGTACCTGGAACTGCAATACCGACAGTATCAGATACTGTAACAGTGCTTGGAGCAACTCCAAGGTTTTGTGTATTATCACAGAATATACCAAAGTCTAATCCTTCTCCAACAACAGTTGTTGTGGAATCTGCGATTTGTGCTGTGTTTACATCTGCAAAATAACCATACCATTTACCGTCTATGGCTTGAACCATTCTGAGTATTTTACCATTAATAGTAACGTCTGGCTCACCTTTTTTCTTAAAAATATCATTAATGTTTGAATCGTTTACAACTACTTCGATGACCGTAGGTCCTGACATGTATCTATTGATCGTTGAATTTATTATGGATACAGATAAAGTTGAAGGTGGTAGTATACTACCCCCATCAGCTGGTATGGCAACTGCCAAAGCCATTATGATTCCCATACCTAGAATAACCCATTTAGTATCACCGACTATGATTCTGTTCAATTTCATATATTATTCTGGTAATATACTACTTAACATTTTTTGAATTTACAATTATCGAGATACTTTATTTTTAATCTAAATTATTAATTTGATTACTAGTTCCTATACTGCATATTTTTTTGGTTTGAATAATGTTGTATCTTGTTTTTATGGCAAACATTGATTATTTTTAGAGAAAATACATTACTGAAAATGCATCTAAAGTACTAGAATTGAAAATGCTAAAAATTATGGAACGGTGACTAGCTCATTTTTTTGATACAATCAAAGTAAAACCTGTCTCTTTCAAAAAAGGACCTGTTCCCTTAACAGTAATTGTCCAAACTCATTTATCTAACTTTGATTTTATCATTTCAACATTGTTAATTGTATCAGTACCTTCTTTTGCAAGAGCATCTGGTATGTTTTTATCTAATACCAATGGCATTTTTTTATCCGTTCCCTTTG
>JAEMQG010000186.1 GCA_022758935.1 Candidatus Nitrosopumilus sp.
GGCACCCATTACTCCATAACTGGCATTTAGGATTACTTTGAGTGCTTGACTAACTACTGTGTATTGCTGTCTTTGTTCCTCTGTCAGGGTCTCTTGTTTTGAGAGGCTTTTGTAGTAATTTACCCTCAAATCTCGTAATGAGCCAATAATTATTGCTGTTAGTCCGTTTCTTTTTGTGCATGCCCAATGGTTTGTCTGTGGTATGGTGTTTTTCTTACATTCATCATGAGAGCATCTTACTGTTTCATATGATATGTTTCTCACCTTAATGATGCTAGGGTATAGACTTGCAAAATCCATTACGACTACATCAAAATGAATTCCTTCTTTTGGATCTATGACCAAGCCTCCTCGGTATTTTTTATCTTTGATTACTGCATTTGACGATACGCCTTCTGATCTTCTCTCAAGTTCTTCCCTTTTTGGAATCAATGCATTTCTTTGTCTGTGTTCATAATACAGTAAACTCCTAATCCACTGTGACACCCCCATCCTTGCAATATCATCAATTGGCATTCTTGCAATTCTGGCAATAATTACAAGTAAATCCATCAAAAGATCATTGTTGAAACTTGTAAGCTCATATGTTAGCAATGCATCATTGTAACAATAGTTTGCAGTTTGATATAGGCTGAGTTGATCAAACTCTAAACCGTAATCTATTTTTTCTTTGTTTAAAAGTGCCTTTGAGACACTGTTTAATGAAAAATCTGTATACTTTTGACTAAATGCATAAATCTGAAATGAACGATTTGAAAGTGTTCTATACAAATCAAGATGCACACCATGTTTTAGTGTGGCAGAATCCTTCATCATGTATAGTGGATTATTTTCATTTTTTATCCCGAGTCTTTCTGCTCTGTTAAACAAATATGGTAAATCAAACTCATCACCGTTGTATGTTATCACAAAAGGAAATTCTTCAATTATTTTAAACGCATCTAAAATCATCTCTTTTTCTTTACTTTGGTCATAAAATACAATCTTGATGTTCTGACTGAGTTCATTTGTTCCCTCATCTGTGCCTTCTGTTCTTAGCACAAAAATCTGATCAAAATTGTCTGTTCCCTTTAACCCAATCGCGGTGACTTTTTTTTCTGCAATCTTTGGGTCTGGAATTCTTCCAATCTCTGCCTCAACTTCGATATCTACGCTCAATCTTTTGATTCTGGGGATTGGCTGATTCAGTAAATCTGCCCAATCCGAAATTAATTCTTTGAACTCTTTTGGATCAACCATATCTTCGCTATCTACTTTATCCCACAGCAAACTTTTTAGAGCGAGTTTGACCTCACTTGATATTTCTAAATCATGTGGTCTTATTTTTCCATCTATTATTTCATAATATTTTCCAACAATTAATGATCTATCATAAAGATAATTCTCATAATATTTGATATCTGACTCCCATGTCTCGATTATGTTTCTAATGCTTTTGTCTCCCGTAGTTCCTCCAATTGTAAGTGGATCTGCTACTGTTATTTTTGACATGTTGATTTCTTCATCTTTCATCAAATCATAACGTCTCACTGTTTTAATTTCTAAAATATCGTCTCTTTCTTGTAGAAAGTCCAATTCATCTGGAGATAATCTGGAGTAGCAGTACGGTTTGTGTCCTGTTTCGTCATGCCATAAAATTAATTTCTGTGATGTTGGTTCATAGAATTTTAACACTGCAGTTCTTGTTATATTGTCATATGTTGCAGAAACCAACATTGATGGTGGCATTGATGTGATTTTTTCTGTTTCTTTAACGTTAATCTGCATGTGATCACTTAGGTGGAATTTTCGTATTTACTGACTAGTTCTTTTGCCCATTTGGTAATTCTACTTTTATCCAGATGAACAACTTCAACACCTGCTTCTTTTAATAATTCAAAATCTGTTTCTGGATAAGAATCAAGACAGACAAATTTTCTAATTCCAATTGTAATTGCCATCTTTGTGCATTCTAAACATGGAACAAATGTAGTGTATAATATGGCCCCTGCGATTCCTGCTTCAATTCCTAAAATTGCGCAGTGCATTATGGCATTAGCTTCTGCATGATTGCAAAGACATCTATCTAATGACGCTCCTGATTCTATTTTTCCCTCCATTCTTAGTTGACATCGCTTACATCCTCCGTCAAAACAATTTTTGATTCCTGGTGGTGTTCCATTATATCCTGTTGCCAACTGTCTGTTTTTGCGTACAATTACCGCTCCTACCTGTCTAGTCATACAATTTGAGCGAAGCTTAGCCAATTCTGCTTGAAGCATAAAATATTCATCCCAATCAGGTCTCTCAAAAGACTTGTTCACACAAATCATGCCTGTTTGTTCAATATATTGATTCATGACATTTCTTGATTGTACCATGTCTCAAATTACCAAAATTACCCAAAACTATCTTTTTTGTGTAATATCTTAGACACCTATAATTATGATCTTGTTTTATGACGTAAAATAGAATTTCATGGAACAAAATTGGAATAATCCACAATCAAAAGGTCTCTCTGACCATCTTCATGGACTAAAAAAAGAAGCACCATTAAAACCAAGAATCCAAAATTCTCTTGTACAATTAACTAGAACTGTATCTTCCCTTGATTACAAAGTAAAAAGTTTAGATGATAAAGACGCAAAATTATTTAATAGAATTGTATTGGCAAAAAAGAACCATGATTCAACAACTGGTAAAGTGCTTGCAAACGAATTAGTAGAATTGAGAAAAAATAAAAAAATTCTTACTACTCTTAAAATGTCATTAGAACAAGTTAATCTTAGATTATCAACAGTTCAAGATTTAGGTGATGCAATGGTTTCACTACGACCAATTCTTGCAACTATGAATGCATTAAAACCAGCTTTAGGAAGAATCATGCCGGAAGTAAGCCGAGAATTTGAATCACTATTTGGCATACTAAATGAATCCATCTCTGGTTCATTTGAAGGAAGCTTTGAATCTGACGGTGTATCTAATGAGGAAACTGAAAGTATACTAAAAGAGGCAGCCGCAGTAGCTGGAAATCGCATTGGTGACAAATTCCCATCAACCCCAACTGGAATCTCTTCATCAAATTCTATCGGACTAGAATAATCACATTCTATCAAAAAACAATCTTCTAGAATCTGTTTTTAAGTCCAAAAATATCAAAATATGATATATTTGGTATAATTTCTTCTACTCTCTTATTAATGAGCAGTGTATTGTCTATAACAGATTAAGGTATTATTATGTCAAAATTAGCTCCACTTCCACCAGCGCCTGTTCTGATGATCTGCTTTGGTCATTGCGGTATTGGACTTGGGGCTGAATCGTATCGAAGATTATTGCTAGACGTTGGAGCAGACCCGCTAAAACCAACACTCAATTCCAAAGATGAATCGCGTGTTCTAAAAAGATACGGCAGTACCATTTTGAGATTCTCCCCTTCTTATGGTTCTGGGGACATTCCACTTATTCCAAGAGCACTACTTGTTGACTTGGATCCAAGGGCTGCTAATCTTATTTTACAATCATATCCTGATCTTTTTGCGCTACGTGATCAACATGTAATTCATGGTGCCGGAGGGGCTGCAAGAAACTGGGCAGAAGGAAAAACGAGATTTTTAGAAGAAATGAGGACCAAAGTCGATATCAAAAAACAACTATCTGCAATTTCTCCAGAACCAGTAAGGGGATATGTTGTTCCATTTGCTATGGGCGGTGGAACAGGAAGCTCTTTTTCAAGTGCATTCCTAGAATACATAAAAAATGATACAAAGGAACATGCCACTATTGCAACTTTTGGACTGCTTCCTGAATTTGGCTGGGATCCGGTAATTTTTGAAGCAGCCGCAATTAACATTGTGATGAACTTGGAATACCAAATAAAATACAGTGATTGTTCTATTTTAATTTCCAACAAGGCATTAAGACAACTTGCGCACCAACACGAAAAGAAATTACAAAAAATTCCTTCCATAATAGATGATCTTCCAAAAGAACATGAAGTAGGATGGAAAGATTACAAAGGAATGAACTTGATAGCTGCAAATACCATTTCGATGTTTATCTCATCGTTTGCAAGAGAAACTGAATGGGACATGTCAAATTATCGTACATGGCTTGCAACAAAAAAACCAAAGTTTGCTATTCCTTGGATTATGCCTGTCAGTCCATCTGAAAATCAATGGGGAAAAGACATGCTTACATCAACAAAAAATAACACAATGGAAGACGTTCTAAATAAAATCGGCAAGAAAGACGATGCACTTCTCTTTGACATTGATGAAAATGATATTAGAAACAATGGTGGCTCTCGCGATTCTTGTTGTGTACTAGTCAAGGTTAAAGGCGAATTCGATATTAAAGAACGAGAGGCAATTAAAAGAATCATCAAAGACAAATTTAACATTGAAGAATCTAGGATGATATTTGTAAAAATACCAATAATGGAAGGAGAACAAGCAAGTATCGCAGTTCTTGTAAATACAAAGGCGATTGGACCAAAGATTCTAGAGATTGCAAAAGAGGCAGAAGAAGCATGGGATGGATATAAAGACGAATATGGACGATGGGGACTTTCAACTGAAGAATTTAAACAGGGTCTAATGGATGTAATCCACCAATTCAGCTAAAGATATGTCTGATTTTGAATTTCTTGAAAATCTTGCAATCAAAATCAAAGAAAATAGGTCAAAATTGTATGACGTGGAAGATTCTCTATCCAATGTGAATATCCAACTACGTGAAATTCCTCTAAAACGATCAACTGAATCTACATTTGCAAAAATGATCGGAGTTGGCTATGATGATAAACTCGCTGAACTTGAAAAGGCAAAAGAACAGCTGGAAAGAACAAAGACTGATCTTAAAACTTCTATTAGTAAAGACACTGACACTTTCATCTCTGAAGTAAGCTCGCCAAATTTGATCATTCCTCTAGAAGAAAATCCAAAAATAATCGATGGAAATACTGTTTACAAATATAGAAACGGTGCAAAATTCAAAAATGTTTTTGATATTTTGTGTGAAATATTGGGTCTAAGTTCTCCACTAGTTGTTAAAGATGTGATGCTGTCTCCAACTGAGATCGTAATAGCTGTAAAAGATGAATTTGAAGCAAAACAAAAATTCATCAACAGTTTTCATGAAGTACAAAATACATTACTAATAAAAAAAAAATAAACTAATTTTGTATTTTTAGATCATCAAAAACAAGAAAATAAAGATGGAAATACTATCTCATATATGATCAGACATGACGAATCAATTATACTGTCAAGTATGTCATAAACTCAAGTATACTAGATCGGATAAACAAAAAAAATGTGAATGCAAAGACGTTGTCTAGATCACATCCTGAAGTAGTAAGGTATAATAATTCAATTAATTGATGAAAAATTAATGCAAAGTTCAAAAAATTATCTACTTGCTATTTTATCATTCTCGTTAATTCTAATTGGTTTTAATTCTGCATTTGCACAAGAAACTTTTCTTGAAGGGATCTATGTTCCAACAAGTGAAGCATTAAAAGAATTTGCAGTGAGTGTTGCCGATAGTACCCCAAAGATAATCGCAGCTATAATTTTGCTTATAATCGGTTACATAGCTGGTAAAATAGTCGGCAGAGTTACAGCTAAAGCTGCAACAAACATACTCCAAAAAACTAGCCAAAAAAATCAAGAATTACATCTTACAGAGGGTGTATATGGCAAATTTGACTCAGTAAAGCTAATTTCAGCCACAATTCGTTGGTTTGTCTATTTGTTTTTCATAGTTGCAGCAGTTAATGCATTACAGTTTGAACAACTTTCATTTGCACTTACAAGCTTGTGGCTGTGGGTTCCTAACCTCCTTGCATTTGTATTAATCATTGTAATAGGTTCTATCGTTGTTAACTTTGTTAGCAAATGGGTTGAACATCAATTAGTAGATCATCAGATTGCCAGTCCACGAATTATCATAGCTGTAATCAAGGCAGTTATTTACGGTATAATATTTGCAATAGGCTTTACACAACTAGGTGTTGGAGAGACAATCATTCCAATTCTTGTATCTGCCTTTGCATGGAGCATTGCAATTGCTATAGGTGCGTCAATTGCAATAGGACTGGGATTTACATTAAAAGACTTACTCCCTGCATCAATATTGGGTGCATCAACTCAACGCTCTATTCTTAAAGTAGGACAAAAAGTCAAAATCGGCGAAGTTACTGGAACTGTTACTGCATCCCATTTACTACATGTTATTGTGACAAATGACAAAAATGAAAGTATTGTAATTCCAACAAAAACATTGATGAATCAGACAATCATCATTTTTAACTAGATTTTTTCAGCAAGATAAAATCAGTGAACCATTTTACTTTCAAAAAATTAAACGCAATTCATCAAAAACTCCATTAAGGTGATATTTCCAAACATATCTGTTGCGAGAAATATCTGAACCTAGACATCTTGAACCTCATCTTAAGGAATCAAGTGCAATGCGAGATTTTGTTTTTGGTTTTGGTGATGGAATAAATACATCACTAGGTATCACTGCTGGGGTTGGAGGGGCTGATGTTTCAGCAAACATAATAGTTCTTGCTGCATTAGTTGGAATGTTTACCGGTGCAAAAGCAATGGCTGTTCAAAACTATCTTGCAGTAAAAACCCAAAGACAGCTACTGACATCAGAAATTGAACGTGAGAAATGGGAAATCGAGCATAAACCAGATGATGAAAGAAAAGAAATAGAAGATATCTACAAATCCAAGGGTTTTTCGGGAAAAGAACTTGTAATGATTGTAGATAAGATAACTTCTGATAAGAAAGTATGGCTTGATACAATGCTCACAGAAGAACTAAATTTGAATTTGGATATTGCAGGCAGTCCTCTAAAAAGTGCACTGCGAATGTTTGTTTCTTTTCTAATTGGTGGCATGTTGCCTATACTACCATTCTTTTTTCTCTCTGGATTGGACGCACTTTTTGTTGCAATAGGGATTAGTATTTCTACCTCTTTTACTGTTGGTGTGATTAAATCAAAAATGGCAAACACAAA
>JAEMQG010000111.1 GCA_022758935.1 Candidatus Nitrosopumilus sp.
CTGAACTAGGACCAAGTGAGCCACTAGCTGCGCCACCAGTGCCATTAAGTGCTATTGGTGATGTTGGTCCTGCATATACAGAGCCAGTGCTGTTTACAAGTGTAAATGTAACAGTGCCAGTTGCTGCGCCAGATGTACCATTGACTTTAACGGAATCAGATACTAAAGATATTGGTAATGTTTTGTCACCTTTTGGTGTTGCAGATGTGTTTATTGTTGGTGGGATTGTTTGTGGTGTAAAGCACTCGGTAGTAGGGCTAGAAGTTCCATTGTATACTGCTGACGAGTATTTATCAAGATTGGTTGAAGTGTATGCAATGTTCCAGCAGTACTGGACTCCGGCTTTGAGTGCTGAACTAGGACCAAGTGAGCCACTGTTTGCAATACCACCATCAAGTGGTATAGTTACTGGTCCTGCAAATGGAATATTGCTGGTGCTATTTACTAGTCTAAATTCAACAGTGCCATTTACAATCCCATTGGAGCCTGTGAGTGTGGCAAGATCAGATACTGGGGATATTGGTAAATTTGGAGTGAGTTTTGGTGTTGCTGATGTAACAATAGTTGGTGGTGATGCGGGAATAATTGCTAAATGTAGATTGTCTGTTTTGGAACTTGCAAAGTCAGTAGTTTCAGAAATCCATAATTTGTAGACACCACTTGCCGTAGTTACTACTATAGTGCCATGATCAACAAGAGGAGTGGCTGGAACATGTAGATATTTTAAACAAACGATAGCCCCAGTTCCATCAGTCTTAATGGGGTTGGTTGCATCAGTAATTGGATCAGCGCCACTTGTACTAGTTATTTTTACAAAGTGATCCTTATTTGGAGCAAGGCCAGCTGCTGTGACGTATATATCATCAAATGATGTATATTGTACATTTGCATCTTGTTCACAATTTGCTGTTGTTGACCAAACTGAACCTGGTGCTGCATAGACATTATCTGCAGAGCTTACAGACATTATCATAATTGTTCCAAGTATAATTGTAGTTAACAGAAATGGTGTTTTGGATATTTTCATTTGTCTGTTCTAATTGTACAAACACATTGATTTATACATGTTGGAAAAACTTTCTGATCTATTTCTAAATAATAACTAATTTTATTTTTAGAGAATATTAAGATTATACTTTGATTAAACTTTGTATTCACAACCAGTAAAAAAAAGAAATTTTTGCGTGTAAAGAAAATAATGCAGCAAATATCTTATTTCAGAATGATTGTTATGATTTTAGAACAGACACAAGTTATGAACATCATATTTTTCTAGATATAATATAGATATAATTTATTTTTGAATTGAAATGAATTTTGATAAATATTAAAAATACAATTTCAATGTAGCATTTTTGAAATTAAAATAAAATATTGCCAAAAAAGAATTTCATAATAAAGTTGATTGCCAGAACTTGTCAAATTAATAAAAATCATTATTGGGCAGATGCCAATTTAAAATAACACAATACAACCGGGGACCAGTAAAAAATGCGGTGTGGTGACAATGTGAAATTATTAGAGTTGGAAAAAATCATCAGACATATAATTTTCTCACATATTGATACACTGAAAAGTTCCTAATTGACAAACACGGTCTAGTCGTGCAAGAGGTATCTAGTCACAAACCCATATTACGTGCCAATTTGAATCTCATTAGAACAGTACTTTCTCAGAGTTTCAATTGCAGAAAGAGTTGCCAATCTACTGGTTTTTGGGTTTGTTGGGTCTGGAAAATTTTCAATTGTAAAAGTCATCTTGCCAAATTTCCCGCCAGCTTCAATGTGGTGAGTATTTTTATCAGTATTTGGGTCTGCGACAATTGTAACTTTGGTTTTTTCGCTGCCAATTCCAGATAGTGAAAGCAATGCTGCAACATTAATGTTGGCAGGAAATAATGAAACGGCTTGTTTTGCAGTTCCTTGGAAAATTATTGTCGATTTATTGATCAAATCTAAATCAATGTCAGAGGTTTCAAAAAACTTTGCACCTTTTAATGAACGTGGATGTTTTGTTGTAGTTATTGAAATAGATTCCAATTCGTCTCTAACAGATTTTATGGCATCCAATCCTGCAATGGCACCAGATGGAAGATAGATTGTTTTTTTGAAATCTTTGCAAGCATCAGACAATACATCATAGATTGATTCATCAAGTAATGCACCCACACTCATTATCATCAAGTCTCTTTTATTTTGCAAAACACTTAGTGCTGCATCCCTTACAGCATTTTGTGATGCAGCTTCTACAACAATATCAACTGGGTGAGATGACAGCAAGTGAAAATTCTCTACAATCTCTGGTTTATTTTTTAATTTTTCTACCAGTCTTGATGATGCATCTTTTGAATCATCATACACATGAGTCAATACTGCAGATATCTTTCCTGAATCAATTGCAAGTGCAATTTGAGTGCCAATTGCACCGCACCCTAGCAGACCAATCTTTTTCAATTAATTATCAATAAAATTACCATGTAATTAATTCTACATGCATCTTGAATTCAAATCAAGATTGATTTTGCGTAAAGTAATGACACTAAGGATTGAAATTCCTAAAATCAGAACAGGGACTAGACCAAATTCAGGAATTACTTTGGTTCCAATTATTTCAATGTTTTTTGTATTTTGTGGTATGAGTACACCAACCACATAGTCACTTGGAAATTTCATCAGGTCATATTTTGTGTCCACTCCGTCAACTAGGACCTTGTAATTCTCATTTTCTGCATAAATTACTTTAAATGGTATTCTAACCCAGAATTCATTTTTTTCTGGAACCCCACTCATTGTGATTTCAAGGGATTTTCTCTCTTGATTGATACTCATCAAAGACAGAACTGGTGCAGATTCACCGGGTTTGCTTACAGAATCCAGGCTTCCTCTGTACCCATAATACAAGTCAAATGATGTGTTGTTAATTTCCAAAGTAAATTTTTCAGCAGAGAGTTGCGAAATGTCTGGAAATTGTGCAAATGCGTTTACATCAAGGACATGCTCTGCAAAGACATTTGGAATTATAGACAAAGCAATAATGGAAATTCCAATGAAAACCGGTTTTAGCACAAAAATGTATCGCATTTTAAAAGATATAACTAGATGTGAAATTATCTGCCTTGATATTCAAAATTGATTCTATGGACCATTTGGTGCTAAATTATTTAACGAGGGAGTATGTAAATTCGTTATTGAAGTTACCTTTTGTAATTTGTCTGTGTTTGATGGTATTGATTTTCACTCAAGTGTCTTTTGGAGTGGAATCACCAAGAATGCAGCTAAAACATGGAATTGCACTAGAAAAAATTGCGTGTAAAGAAAACAAGGTTCTAGTGCAAAGGCCATCAGGAATGCCGGCATGTGTGTCACCAAGTGCTGCAGTAAAGTTGGTCAGTCATGGATGGAAAAAAATTGCCGTCGCCGTTGATAAAGACAACAAGATCAAAATTAAAGACATGACAAAATCCACAGAGATTCACAAAAGTACTGGAGATATCAAAGTAGTTCCAGCATCAAGGGGCAGTGTGGTTGATTTTTACATTAGAGATGATGATCTGAATCTTGCTCATAATGGAGTTGAAACAGTATCTACGGAAGGGTTGGTAGAGTTTACAATCAGTGGTATCGTAATTGATGGCCCAAATAGCATGATAGAGACAGGACCAGACTCTGGAGAATTTAATTTGAAGTTGCAATTGCCAGGTACACTTAATGGTAGACCAATTAATCAAGACGATGTTGTGCTGATGAAATACTTTGATCAGTCAGACTCTACAGGAGATAAGCAGACTGTCACAAATTCAGTCTCACTATCAAAGTCATATGCGCATGTACAAACTACTGATGACAAAAAAAGAATTGGACACGAGTTTGTCCTTCGAATTTTTGAGCCAGATGCAAATTTGGATTCGCGTAATGTAGATAGAATTTCACTAAGTAGATTAGAGTACAAGGGAGAAGGTGGAATTAGAACTATATTGTCAAATCCTGATTTTGATGCAAATTCAAATTTTCTTTTAGAGACAGGTGAGAACACAAATGTCTTTGAAGTGGTCATAAAGATTCCCCGTACATTGGATGGTAAAACAGTCCAAATTGGAGACTGGTTTGAGATAACATATTTTGATGTATCTACCCCATCAAATACTGCAGAGGATGTAATTTACAGAGGCAAGATAGGTTAGAATTTTTTGGCCGGATTATGGTCAAACTGCGCTCATTTTTTTTTGACCATTTCATCCCAATTTGAGCGCGCAGATTGGGGGAGCATCCTCTATTTTGACAAATAATCATCAGCGGTTAAAGAAATGGGATTGTAGATAAGATACACCATCCACACTATTTTCTAGTTTGTAATCATCATTGTTTTAGATTTTTTTATTTTCATTGTAAGATGGTTATTTTTTCCTCTTCGAGTATGAAAAATTGTGAAATAAGTACTATCGAGGCTAAACAGTATGTATTGTATGCATACTATCTACATGTTTCTTAATATTGTTTAAATTCCAATTCGTTTCATGAATCAAGTTAAAATTCTGATAGCTAACAGTCAGATTATTACTCTAGACAAGTTTCAAAGCATTGCAAGTAGAGAAATATCATGAGTGAAGATCCAGTAAAAAGTTTGATTGCAGAGCTAGGTGCTCATTTATCACAAAAGGAACACTCTGATGTAATACTGAATAATGGAAAAGGGAAACAGTTTCTAATTGCACCTTCAGAATTTCAGGAGATCAAGCCAATAATTTCACACAAAAAAATTGCCTTTATTGATGGCGGTGATGCCCCCCTGGAAGAATCACCAAACTTTTTGATTACAATTAATCGTGTTTATTTTTCATTATTCCAGGGGAAAAAAAGAGTAAAGCCCAAAGCAAATCCGCGTGTCCAGTTTTTCTCGTATGTTGTATCTAAAATTTACACCGAAGATGGAAAAAAGAAAGTAAGTTATGACACTAGACTATTCCCACACAGTCCGGAAGACAAGAAATATCTTCCATCAGAAATTGACCTGACATCAAAGACAGAGGGTACATCAATTTTGCAAGGTGCAAGATTAAATTCACTTGGAAGAAGATTTGCAGAATGGCAATTGGCAATTCATGTAGTTGAAAATGAACTAGAAAAAGGAGACATGATAGTCATGGATGGTTCACTGCAGACTAGTTTTAAAAATGAAATAAAATATGCAAGCAGGTTATACGAACTGGCACAAAGAAAGGGAGTCATTGTTTGTGGATTGGCAAAGACTAGTAGATTAATTACTGAATCAGGGGATCCATTGTTGGCAAGAATATCAGAAATTGCTGAAGATGTTTCTTTTGGCAAATGGTACATCAAGGTGGCCGAAGAGGTATCAGCTGACGATAAAGGATTTATGATGGTAGTAAAGTTTCATCCAAAGTCAATATTTGTATTTAGATTCGAGATACTGCGAGAGCAATTTTCTGGAATGGGTCCAGAGGAACTCAATTCTGTGCTTGAATCCCTGGCTGAAAACGCCCAGGATATTGCGATGCTCGGATATCCATACGGGGCAATTGATGCAGATAGATTTGCCCAAGTTAGAATGGATGAACTAAGTATGTACAAAGGATTCATACTAGCTGAAATGCTCCGTCATCCAGAGTGGA
>JAEMQG010000124.1 GCA_022758935.1 Candidatus Nitrosopumilus sp.
ATTTCAATCATCAGTATTTCAGTCAGGCGTGAATATAGAGAAAGTAATTAATTTGAGATCGACGTAACAAAGAAATGCATCAATGTTATTACTGTGAACAACTTTTTGACTCTAAAGAAGCGTTGTATGATCATGTGGATGTCCATTCAGATATTGAAAGAAATCAAGAGATAATGGATGAAAAAAAGAAGGCAAAAAAAGACTAGCCTTGATACATAATTTTCAAATTAATAGTCACTAAACAAAATTATAGTAAAGGTTAGAAAAGATACATTCAGGAATACAAATAACAATTTTGAAATAAAACATCATGGAGTGGGTTGAAGCTTTACTAAAGAGATCATGTGATAAAACACTAACAAAAGGAGAAGTGTTACACAGTTTATTTCACATGATCGAAATAAATGAAAACACACTAAATCACATACAATCAGACAAGCGAGATTTTGGCCCAGAGTTAGAAGAATTAAAACAAACAGAAATAAGTGATTTAGATTTTCATCTAAAATATTATCGTAGTCTTGTTAATTACATTAATTCAATTCCTGAAAATAAAATGATTAGACAAGAATAGTAGAAAAAATTAAGACACCCCGAATTTATACTGCTAAGCAATAACAGATTACTTGAATTTTGGTATCCACAGTTTCCATAAGAATTGACATTTAAAAAATACAAGTGAACCTTCAGGATTACATCATAATGCCAATTCAAAATATAATTTTTTAAATGACAATAACATAGGTTATGTTATAAAATATTTCGTAATTTTTTGAACATGTTATCATATTCTTGTTGTTTTTCTATTATCTGTCCATAGTTGGTTTGTTTGTCATACTCTTCTTGTTTTTCAAAAAGATATTTTTCCATTCTTTCAACTTCTTTTGCAATCATTAAACCAGAATCTTCACGAGCATATTGCTTTTGGCGTTCTTGATTTTGTCCTCTAGTGGGAAATTTTTTTCCATCAAACACACTCTGAATTTGTTTTATAATTTTTGGTCGAAGTAATTCCGCAAGATCAAAATGTCCTTGCTCATGTTTTAAGAGCATTGGAGTTGCTTCTGAGTGCCTTATCCAAGAAAGTAGGGGATAAAATTCAACAGTCAAATCAATATTCTCAATAAAGAATCTAATCTGACTACCGTCACTATCAGAATTTACAATCCAAGTGTAATGATATTTGATTGTACTATGAACATCTTCAAGTTCTGCAGGATTAAATTCTGCTTGAAAGTTTGACCAATTTAAAAAATGATCCTTAGACCAAGAAATAGTATTATTTTGACTCATGTGATTGTTTGGTATGTGTGGGAATAAAATTATTGATTTTTTACTATAGAAACTAGCCACAAAATCACATTAGTTTTAGAAAATATCAAAGAACAACAAAAATTCATCAAATTTTAATTTAGTTGGGAGGATTTGTATTTTATGAATCTTAACCCACACATGCACCATTTTACCAAGATGTTTTATCATGTTGAATGCTAGCCAATACAAGGCAATAGCAAAATTAACTCTAATAGAATTGTTTAACTAAATTAAATAAAAAAAATCGACCAAAAAATGATCGATAAAAAATTCATATTCTTTTTCCATCACTGTCACTGTAATTTCCAAATGATTGAGGCATGTTTAATCCCAACACGAACAATTTTTATCTTCTAATAATTGATGTTGCTTTTGGTATTCAACAAGTTGTGCATTACCTCAAGTTCCACTATAGTGAAAACTGCATTTTTCAATTTTTTTGGTTTTTCTATCACCCTTACAAATTATCATCGAGATTATTCAATACATATTAGATTTGAAAAGTTTTTGGTGTGAAATTAAAGGTGTGTTTGACGGCCAAAAAATTCTAGGGTATGGTCTGTAAGGCAAACGTAAGAATGCCGTCAAACATGATGACTCGATAATACTATCTCAAGATAGATTAAAAGAAACAGTGTGTTTAATTTGAAACACATGCCAAATAGATATGCCTATGTTAGATGATATTTTCAAGAATATTAGATCCAGGCATAAATGGAATCAAATTAAAATGGATCATTTTTTCAAACCATTTTGATCAATTAACAAGACATACTTTGTTTTAAGAATTTTTTGAAAATTAGAGTATACAAAATATTGGAAGCAAGACTGTTTGCGTGTTTGATTGCTTTAACGTATCACATGAAGGGATGGATACAAAAAAGATGTCAAACATGCTTGTTTTCCTTTAAAACTATTAATTTCAGACAAAATTAAAATAATTTATGAATCTAAAGTTTATAATTTCCATGGGGATTTCAATTGTGTCATTAATTGTAGGCTTTGTCTTATTATATGATATTAAATAAAACCAAAAATTACAAAAAGATAGGCGTAAATGAATCAAAATTAAACAAGGACGAATTTATTCAAATATAGGAATACCAAGGAATTGTATGATTAAAAAAATTGATGAGAAAAGGTATCAAGAATTACTGAAACAAAAAGAAGAATTAGAAAACAACAGACCACGTGATATTGATGCAATGAGAAGATGGAAACATTCCATGGGGAAAACCCTAGAAGAACTAGAGTTGTTTAAAAAATAACAAACAGATTTTGTTTGTTTCATCTAAAGTATGTTATAAAATTCTAAATCCACATATCTAGTCCATATAGATGAGATGTCAGTAATCAATTTTAGATAATTTTATTCGTAAAGATCTTTAAATCTGATTAAAATTCCATTAAAAATTGAGTGAAATAGGCACAAAAATAGTCATTTTTTCTCAAAATAGTTGATGATATGTTTCATTAAAACTCAAGTCTTCAGCATGAACGGTTATCAGTATTCTTTTTTAAATTGAGAAACTCTTATTTTGATAAACCAATTAGAAAACTAGAATGCAAAAACATAAGGCATTGAACATTATAATAATTTCAATTATAGTGGAATTTGTTTTGCTACGAGTTACTTTCCATGATATGAACTTTGATTCTCATATGGGGGAGAAAATTTGACTGAATGTCCTACATGCAAACTATCCATGGAGTCACATTCTACAGCAGAATTAATGGAATGTTGTATGAAACAAATCGGAGAGGATTTTACTGGGGAGGACAAAGGTATATGCCCTAACTGCAAGCATACCATCAAAAAACATTCAAATAAAGAACTTGCAGAGTGCACATTGGCATTTTTTAAATCAAATATCAAAAACTAGAGATGACTTTTAATTCAAAAACACGATAATAAAAAAATGAATGGTATTTTGCAAGATAAGCATAAACAGTGGTCTAATTGATTCAAAATATTGGATCAATTAACTGCAATACTCATTGAAAAATATTCTCCCATGTGGACAAATAAGCAAATTTGGGAATATGAACAAATTCACGAAGAAATAAAATTTGATATGATGTATGTGGAGCCAAAAAATAAAGAAATATCATGGAAATCAAAACTGGTGTATCTAGATAGCAATATTAGAAAAATCCTAGGGGGCACTTTTGAGTATCTTGCAGATGGTTATGAATTATGGGTAACAAATTCTAAAGACAATCAAAGAAAACTGGATGAATTATTAATTCCATATCTCATGGCAGTGATAGTAGATACAATGATTGATGAAGAAATTTGTTTAAAATTTAGAGAAGACAGTAATTGTCTAGTTGTATCAGTTGATTCACATGCAGATGTGATAGATTGTAAAG
Organism: Candidatus Nitrosopumilus sp.; assembly: GCA_022758935.1. GTDB lineage: Archaea > Thermoproteota > Nitrososphaeria > Nitrososphaerales > Nitrosopumilaceae > Nitrosarchaeum. The sequence goes on from JAEMQG010000124.1 coordinate 3,688, forward strand.
AATTCTTTGAGGAATTTTACCATCTTGCCACGGGTTTCAATTACAATGTAAATACAGGAGTTCCAGATGACGAAACAGAGGCGGAAATCTATCTGACAAGATTACAAGAAGAATTTGATGAAAAAATGAGGGCAAAATTAGGAAACATGTATCTTCCGGGAAATAGTGATCCTGATTCAATCAATACAAAATAATGATCGGCAAATCACAAAATATTTTTGATTAAATTTTAATAATTTTCGATTATAATTGGTCTAAAATTGTGTTCCGATCAATATCCATTTTGTTTAATTAATTTACATCAATGTTAGAAATTCAAGTTAAATTGATTTAACAACCATGGCAGCAAAGAAAAAAGCAGCAGCTAAAAAATCAGCTTCAAAAAAGAAGTAATCAATTGGAGCATAATTTTTTTCTTTAAATTCCAATTTAACATTTTTTAATTATTCTAACATGTAATGATCGTCAGGAACATTTGCCAAGATATTGTTCATAACCAGTCAATCTTTATGTACATAAAAAATCAAAATAAAATGGCGTATGGAACATACCAAAGAGTGTGAATATAGAAATGCTCACGATATGATTCATGCTAATTGCTTTTGCAAGTGTCATAAAATCATCATGATGGATTCAAGGAAAATGGACTCAAAATTATTCTAATTATCTAAACAAGTTAAAAACAACAACTAAACTGAATTCTAAACTCTTTATTGGTGAAAAGCGGATACTAGTTGCTAACTGGCTAGATTGGGAAATAATCAATACCCACAACCTCATTCAGACTAGAGCAGTGAAGCTCGTCATTCAGGTTTGATACACAGGTCTTTGACGCCAGTTAGCTTTTCAAATGACAGCTGCATTGGCAACTATCAATAATACATCGATGTTTTTTACAATCAAGACAACGCTTGCTTCTGCCGGTTTTCATTCTTAGTTCCTCAATTCTTCTTGCCTTTTCACTCATGAAAATCAATACAATACGGATTCAAAAAGCCTTTAGGTTTTGTTGTTCCAAGTCCTAAAATAGCAGCAAATCATAAAAAAACATTGCCAGAAAACAAGAGACCTTTTAGAAGATTCGGAGACAGATCATCACGTCCAAAAACACAATCAACTGAAGATAGAATTAAGGATTTTATTTTACGTAATTCAAGAAATGGTTACTATACCAAAGTTTCAACACTTTCTTACAAATTTGAAATACCAGAAGACAAAGCATGGGAAATTGTAGGCGGACTTTTGATAGGTGGAGACTTGGAATCAATACATGATGAATTTACCGGTGAAATGAAACTGTGTGAAGCAGGAAAAACATATTTGATTATGAATTTAGAACAACAAAGAAAAAGACAAAAATCACAAGAATTCAAAATGAATAGAAAACAAAAATCAAAATAGAGGTAATACAATGTCTTTTTGGAACAAAAAAGTATGTTCAGATTGCAAAAGAATGAAATGTCAAAAAGGTTGCATATGTGATTGTCATCAACTAAGAGATAGAATAGATTAACACTACTCTTAATTTTATATAAATTAAAATCATTCATGGAAAATGAAGATAATTTCCAGTACAATGTCATCCAATTATCAAACCAAAAAAAAGAACAAAATTAGACAGTGATCAATCATGACGGAATTACCCAAGACAAAATTGAGATTAGTAAAATCCTAGCATCAATTGAAGGAGAATTGGATAAAAAATTAATCAAACTAACCAGGATTTGATTCTAAAAACAAGATAAACAGAGCGTGGCAATTAATTTGTATAAAAATAACGTCAATAGTATTCCAGATAAATCGTTAAACGCATTCCTGTTAGGAATCTATTTTGGACAAATATACCAAATATCTTTAGATTTTGCCAAAAAGTCAGAATCATCACTATCACCTAATCAGAAAAATATCCTAAAGGAATTTGTGTTCTTTCTAGTTTTACTCCTTATAGAAAAGTAAGCAAATTCAGAGTAATCAATTGATAATCAATACCCTTAATTTTACACCAATTTACAAAAATTTGTGAGACAGTGTAAAATCTGTGGAATACCTTTAGGAAAAGAACCTACAACTCAACAACTAGAAGAACATTGGAAGAAACATCACAGCTGGCATTGGCAAATCAATCAAGATAAAACACCTGAAGATGCACTACTAAAGAAAAGATAGCGTAAGGAAGCGTCTTTATTTTAGATAAACGCCAAAATTTTATGGAATTCATAATCACCATATTTCATTTTCATAAGGGTAATGATATAGACAAGGTAATTTTTGGAAAAAAACTAAAAGAAAATAAGATCAATGAAGATATTCGAGTTTTTCCATCAGGAGGATTAACAAAAAATGGGGGCATACAAGAAAAATATTTAAAGGTAAATCTAAAAAACAACAATGATTTTAATTTAGAGTTGTTATCTGATTTTCTAGCTAATAGATTATCACCAATCGATGATGCAGACAGTCTAAAGATCGGAAATAACAAAGTTGCGTTAAAAAAAGATGAAATAAAAAAAGCATTACAAATTCACATAAATGAGATTTAGAATCGACGGCTTGGAATAGTGATCGTTTATAGCATGCCTAGACCACTAATCGAAAGCGTCAATTAATTATTCTTTTAGTGGTATAAAATAGAGGGTAATGAAATTTCAAACATTTGTTTAATTTAAATTAAAAAATAAAACTAATTTTCAATAATTAGGAGATAATTACAAGATTAAAACAAGCAATATCAATCTAGGCTCTAATTTTTTAGATAGAAACTATTTTTGAGCTTGTTGGTATGAAAAAATTTACCCTGGATCGTAATACAAATTTTGAGATATAAATTCATGTCAGAAATTGAGGCATATGATGTCAAGGCACATAAAAAAGTGACTATGAAAAACCCAAAACCATATTTAATGAAGAATGGTTCATGGGCACTTAAAGGAACTAGTTCTCTAACAGGGATCACATTATTCAAAATTGTTGGCAAAAAACCTTCAATCTCCCACTCAAAACTGGACATTCTGAAAAATGTGTTTACCAGTAGAAAATGTGAATGTGATAAATTCTGCTAGTTTTTTTTGTAGATGAAAATCCTTAATTTTAATTGCAATAGTATAACCATATTGGACAAACAACTTGAATCACAGATTCAAACCATAATTTTAGAAACTTTTCAAGATGAAAAACGAGAATGGCTAAGCTATTTTCAACACAAAGCAAAGCAGATGAATTTAGATCAAAAATCATTCTTTATTGGTATGATGTATCCAAAAATCATCAGCAATCTTGAAGAAAACAATATACATATTCGTATAAAGTCAGATTCTTGGGGAGACCATGAGATTGAAAAAATCAATTCCATGCTTGGTGAATTGTATGAAAAATACACATGGAAAAACCAAGAGTCATCATAGGGCATAATTCGAAAGTGTTAATTTGATAAATTCGTAGAAACACATCATGTCTTTTGAGATAGAGTGGCATGGAAATTTTTACGGTATTTCATGGGCATATGAGAAAGACAGATTGGTAGTATCCATGGTCTTTGAGGATAAAAAAGAGGCAATCGAGATTGCAAAAGAGATCAAAGATTGGAGTGATAAATTTACAAGATTGACAATTATTGAAAAAGAAAATGGAGAATATTCCATTTGCTGTTATCAGGACCCACAGATTTCAAAGAGTGGTAAAAATATTGGATTGTATCGTACGGGTATGCGTCAAAGTGGTGGATATGAGCAAGTAAAGCCAATGATTGAAGAGAAATCACCATTATTACAAATCGCATATGCGGCAGATGTAAGAGACATGAATACCTACGAGCAAATATCACGGCTAGTACCTATTAGAAAATGCAGAATAATTTTAGAGAGGGATTTGAAAAAGCAAGAATATTTTTATGAAAGAACTGCAGAAAAACTAAATCAAAATTAATTGAGTTAATCAAAAACTAAATCTAATGAGATAAATTCTAAATTTTTCATTTGTAGGAATTAATCTCAATTTTAAAACTATGCTTAAATAAAATCAAAATTATCTTATGATTGTGTCTAAAATCACTGAACTTAGACGTCCTAGTATTTTGTTACTTATTTTAGGTCTTGTCTCAACTTTGATTGGATTTACAATGTTGTTGAATCCTCAAGGTAATACTGCAAATATGATTTTTCTGAGTATGTTTGGTATTGGTTTGTTTATGTCCGGATTAGGTTTTTCACTACTTTATCAGATAAGAAAAATAAAAACAAAATCATAAACTAATTTTCAAAAACATAGTATTTTAAGTCCATAAGATATAACAAAACAAATGGTAGAATTAAAACTGCAAGGGTCAGGAGGCTATGTCATAGCTGACCTAACTGAGGAACAAGCAAAAAAAGCAGATTTAGGAGTGGGAAAATTATTTTTAGCCCCAGTAGGCAAACTTGAAGAACAAAAAATGTCAAAACATTACTGTAAAAACTGCGAAGCCGAATTTAACAATCCACCAAAGATACATCTGGAGGAAAACACCAATGAGCAAGTTGCAGACAATTTAATTCTTGTAGAAAGAGGTCAGTACACATGCCAACAGTGTAGTTCCATTATTGGTGAATACAGGGTATTCAAAAAACAAGATGAATCAAGTGACATTGGCAATGCAAGACCCAGTCAATAAATCACATAATGTATTCTAAAACAATATCTTTAAGTTTAGAAAAAAATCATAAAATACAATTATGACAAGCATGTTATTTAAAATAAAATGTGACAAGGGTCACAAAGCAAATGCATTGATCTGGGATGGTCAAACCATTCAAAATTATATAGAGAATAAAAAATGTAATAGTTGTGGTGCACCATTACACCAATTATCCAAATCAAATTAGATAAAATAATTAGAGTAAGCTAATTAATCTAGCCTAATTTTCACATACTTTAAATGAAGTTCAATGTCGTTTTACAATATGAGATTAGATTCATGTAGAAGATGCGGAAAAGGATTAGAAGCTGAACAGTTATGCAAAGTGTGTAATTTACCAATTACTTTTCATTGTCATGCATGTGGAAATATTACTGAAAAACAATTTCATCCTCAATGTATATTGGTGGAATCATCTTACAGACTAAATAATATAAAATAATATAAAATATTTTAATCAAAATAGAGAATCAAAATTAAAACAAAATCAGCACATAAAGAATTACTTAATAAGATATTTTTTCTATATGCAACATGGATTCAAAAGGAGATCCTGAAAAAATTTACCCAACAGGATATGAACCAAAAAAGACCAATGGTATTGAGGTAGATATTAGAAATCAACTACTCAGTGAGATACTAAAATCGTCCCCAACTGAATTTATCAATACGGATTTATTCACAGTAATGTCAAAACGGCGTTCAACTAGAAAGTTCACAGACAAAATAGTAGAGACGGTAAAAATAGATAAAATCATAGCTGCTGCAGATACTGCACCTACCGCAGGAAATTTTCAGGGTTTTGAGATATTTTATGTGAGGAATCTTGAAAAAAAACAGCAGTTAGTAGAGGCATGCAATAATCAACCATACGTAAATGCACCAGTTGTACTGGTTTTTTGTAAAAATCCATCCAGAGTTAAATTAGATCTGCCAGAAGAAATACTTAAAAAATTTGCCATACAAGATGCCACACTAGCTGCAGCATATTCACAGCTTGCAGCTCAGGCTTTGGGATTAAGCTCCATATGGATTGGGATGTTTGATGAGCAAAAAGTAATGAATGTAATCAATACGGATTTGATTCCGTCATCAGTATTATGTATAGGATATCCTAAACAAGATAAATTCCCAAAACCAAGAAGAAATCTCAAAGAAATAGTACATGCAGTTTAGTAAAGAAATGACTACCGTAATGAATCAGAGGAATAAGGTATGGAAAAATATCTCAATTATTTATTAGTTAAATAAATCAAAAATAAGTTATTGTTTATCTGCAAGTCTTTTTTTATCTCGGCATATACCACAAAGATAGTTTTTCTTAAAATTATCAATTTCTATCTTAAATGAGTCAGAACCAAAATAGTTTTCAGATGCCTGCATTCCACCAGGCACTGTTTTTTTACATGTCATACAAGTAATATCAAGATGAAATTTAATTTTTTTCTCATTTTTTCCTATCTTGCCAATAATCATTATCAGATCTTTTAATTTTTTATATCATATACAAATCTTAAGTTTTAAGCAAGTAAAA
>JAEMQG010000026.1 GCA_022758935.1 Candidatus Nitrosopumilus sp.
CTGCTTCAAATGCTCGCATTAATCCGAGAGCTTCAATTGCTTCATGTCTTGACAAAACACTCTTGTCATGCAATGCTGCGTCTACTAATACCGGTATCTTCTGTCTCATATTTCTTGCAGCAATTTGAAAGCAAGCTTCGTGTTTTACCACCCCATTGTTATCATATTTAATGACCCATTCAATAGCTTCAGATACTTTGTCAAACAATTGGTCACCGTGCTTTCTATTTTCTGCCAATTCTCCTATTAGCCATACAGCATCCCAGCGCTTTGACTCATCTTTTTCATTTTTTAAAATATCTACACATAATGTAAAACGTTCTTCATCAGGAAGTGCTCTGAGATTATTTTCATCGACTAATTTAACTGCCATTTCCATTACTGGGAATGCCATCTTTTTAATCATTTCCATTAATATGCCATTGAAAATTTTTGAGCCTATTTTGTTACGTGATTTTTCACATCTACCGATTTTAGTGGTTGTGCAGTTTCCCATAATAGGCTGCAGAGGCTATGTATGTTATTTACCATTTCCAATGAATTTGTACATAGTGAAAAGTCTGATTCTGAATTTGCAGACATTTGATTTGTAATTGAGGAATCTGACATTATCATTTGTTGATCTTTTTGAACTACCATTCGTCCTTTTGATGGAAGTTTACAGATTTTTGTTTCACTTGCATTAAATCTTTTTACAAATGTGACTAATTTTGGATCATCTATCTCTACAATTAATCTGACACTACCGCCATTCTTCTCACACGTCAGGATTTTTTCAGGAATTTCACTATGATACATTTTAGATATGTCTTCAAGTGTGGTTGCAATGTATACTACACCTGTTGCATTTTCTATCATCTGGGCAATATCTGCATAAATATTATTTTTTCCTTGGACAACTCTGAAAGTTGGAACACTTGTTCCTGGTTTTGTAGCAAACTCTTTGTTGATTCTTTTAATGATTAACTCTCCACTATTTTTGATTTTGTTGATTTCTTCTTGTTTTTTCCTTAATGCAATATCTAGGACATCTTTAGGTTCTGCTGCTATACATAATTTAGGGCTTGAAAGTGTAGTTGAAATGATATTTCTGCTGACCATCTTGTCTACCGTTCTATACATTCTGGCCCTGTCAATATTCAGGTCTTTTGCAAGCGCACTGGCCGTAATTGGCCCTGCTCTTAACAAACTGAGATATACCGTGGCCTCAAATTTATCTAAATTTAATACCTCTTCTAGATCCGCTGTTAGGTCAGTCATTTGTTCTTGGTATGACATCATGATGATTTTACCCCCAATTCATTTAGATTGAACAAATCTTGCTTTTTATTTTGAAATCTTGTTTGATTGTTCATTTTTTGATTTATTGTAGTCATGCCTTGATGTTAATACTGAAATCATGATAGAACTAAAGGACAAGTATGTAATTCAATATTACACCCTTTCTCACATGGAAATACATTGCAAATCAGACAATTTTTGTTATAAATTGTTAGAAATGCACTAAATTATGTTAAATGCAATCACAGCTGCAATAACCATTATGACTACATGCTTTGTTCCAGCAACATAGGATCCAGCTCCAATCTTTCCTGCTGCCAATCCTCCAAAAAGGGCCTCTATAATTGCCATGTTAAATAATGCTGACTGCATTGCTTTGACATTCATATCTGCCAGTGAGCTAAACATGGTTCCTTTAGCCCCACCTTTAGCAATTAAGGAATCTTGTACCTTGACGATTTCTGTAAAAAAGCTTGACACAAGTAAAACTGAAACTGCCAAAAATACAAAAAATGAGATATAAATTGTATATGTATATGGTGATAAAGCTGACTTTCGACTTTTTTCAATATTTTGCATTTCTGAAACGTGTTTTTGAATCATGTCCAAATTTTCACCAATATCTCCCCCAATTTTTATTGCCATTTCCAACAATGTAGTTACACGTCGTGCCACTTTGGTTCCTGTTCTTTTGGCAAAATTTTCAAATGCATCTTCAATTGGTATGCCCCAACTAAGGTTTGCTCTGAGATTCTTTAATTCTGGAGTTAGTGATCCTAAATTTCTATCAGCTGTTAGTTCTATTGCTCTGATGATGTTTGCTCCACTTTGAACTGAGCTTAACAAACCCAAAAGAAACACAGGCATATTTCTATCTATGCTGTCCCTTCTTTGAACCTCTTTTAATTGATGTAGTGTGAATGGAACTATTCCAACCATTATTCCAAAAATAAAACCCACGTCTCTAATCGTGGTTCCCTCTGAAAACTGTGAGCTTGCCAAACTAATCGAAATTACCGTGATTGATGCAACTAGTGAAAGTATGGCCGTTTTTACAAATTTATTTTTCAAAATTGATTTTTTTGGAACAAGATCGTCTGACACAACTTCACTTTGTTTTCTATTTATTTTTTGCATCCTCTTACCTCTTTGGCACCATCGTGTCAATCATAAATAACATCAATACCCCGCTAAGAGGGATTACAGCAAAAGTGAGAATGTTAATTAAAGTTGCTAAATCAAAACCTGCCAAACTTGGGGACATTATGCCCATAATTGATAGCATGATCACTGCAAGCAATGGAAAAACTATTAAAAGAATTGTATAAATTTCTGCAATTGATCCTAATGATTCTGTGGTTTTTTGGAGTAGCATTTTTTTCTCTTCAAGCTGAACTTTTGCGGTTGCATTGAAATACTCTTTTAGATTTCCACCTGACTGCGATGTGATGATTGCCCCTTCAAGTAATTCTGAATATGGTCCAGGAGGTGTTCTGTGAATTAGATCTTTAATTGCAGTAACTAAATCCATCCCAAGAATCTCTACGTTTCTTGTAATGAAACGTGCATCTTTTATCATCTCTTCTCCTGTCTCCTCTTTTGCTACTGCTTTGATAATTTCCTCTAGTGATAAACCACTGGTGGCTAGAGTCGACATGTATCCAATAAAATGGGGGATCTCTTCTAGTAATTTTGAAGATCTGTTCTTTACGTTCATTACAGGAAGCACTTGGAGAATTCCAAATACTCCTGCAAATAGGGCCAATCCCATGGCAGGTCCAAGTAAATAGTTTACAATTGCAGGTTGAATATTTACAAAATGTGATATGATAAATCCTAATGCAACTCCACAAATTCCACCAATAAAACTAAAGAGAACCATGCTTGTGACATATACTTCATAGGGAATCGGCATCATTGCTTGTTTTATTGATTTTTCCAACGGTCTTAATTTTGGATATAAAAATTTTACATGATCATTTAGCAATTTGTAACTATAAACGTGGATGATGCCGACTGATGCCTCTTGTACTTTTTTTTGTTTTGGTACCCCCATTTTCATTTTACATCTCTAACCTCTTTCTTTCATAGTATCTTTCAGGATCTGCATAATACTCCATAACATTGTTGGACACATCTCTGTAATCCCGAATGTTGTTTTTTACCATCCATTCTAAAGCAAGTCGTCTTTTTGTTAATTCGTATGCAAATTTCTCATCTGTTTCACCATCTCGCTCTTTGATTTTTTTAAATACGATACTTTTCCCCATGAATTCATGTTTGTCTTCTATTGGATTCCACTGGAATAATGTGTGTGTTTTAATTTCCCCTGTTTGTTTATCTAAACCTTCAATTTCTGCAACCTGAATTACTCTTCTGACTGATTTTTCCCCCAATCTAATTTTAAGCTGTAACATGATCAAATCAAGACTATTTGAAATCAAAGCCCTTGGAACCTCCATCGGCGCCGATGTCAGTCTAGTTAAAGTTGCTTCTATGGAATCTGCATGTATTGATGAGAATCCACCATGTCCTGTTGCCATTGCCTGAAATAAGGTGTATGCCTCCTGACCCCTTGTTTCTCCAACAATTATGATATCTGGTCTTTGTCTGAGTGCGGCTCTGAGTAGATCGAATTGATTTATCTCACCAACTTGCTTATCTGAAAAACTCTGTCTTGAAACAGCTGGAATCCAATTTTCGTGAGGTAAATTAAGTTCCTGTGTGTCTTCTATGCTGACCACTTTTTGCCCAGGTCTGATAAATGATGCCAAAGCGTTTAATGCAGTTGTCTTGCCACTTGCAGTACCACCTGCGACAAGCATTGTTGTACGTTTTTCAATTAAATACCACATAAATGCGGCTATATCTACTGACATTGTCCCGTATTTGATTAAATCAATCACTGTAATCGGATCTGCTTTAAAACGTCTAATTGTAAATGTACTTCCTCTTTTTGTAATTTCACGACCTAGTGTAAGATTAACTCTACTTCCACCCGGCAATGATGCATCGAGAATTGGACTAGAAGCTGAAACATGTTTTCCACATATGTATGCCATTTTTCTTACAAAATTATTTAATTCTGCTTCCTTTTCAAAAATAATATTTGTAGGCATTGATTCATTTTCTCTATGCCAAACATAAATTGGAACATTTGTTCCATCACAACTAATTTCTTCGATCATATTATCTCTCATTAGTGGCTCAATTTTTCCAAGATATATGAAGTCACGCACAGCAAAATAATTTATTTTTTCAATATTTTTTGGAGGTATTCTTAATCTGTATTTTTTTATCATTGAATGAATTTTCTTTTTCAACTTGTATTCAGCTTCTTTTTTGGTTTTAATTTCACCCATTGATACTGAAAGTTCTGTCATCAAAAGTTTTTTTATCATCTCAAAAGTTTTTTCTTCTTTTTCTGACAGTACTGGTTCTATCACTTTGTATCTGAAGCCTCCTTTGGCTGTAGGATCTTTTATAATGCCTGCATGAATTTCATTATTATCCCACTCTACTTTTGCTATTGTCATAAAGTTTGGAATGTTGGTTTCTTCTTTCTTTTTTACATCAATAATTTTTTCTTCTTTTATTTCACTACTTTTTATCTTTTTCTTTTTTATTTCAGAAATCATTTCTTCTTTCTTTTTTATTCTCCAAAATCTTTTCTCGCTCTTTTTTTCTTCATGAATTACTTCCACTTGCTTTTTTTCTTCAGAAATTATCTCATCATTTTTTTTTATGTCAATAATACTATTCTTGAAATCCTTTTCTAATTCTAGGATGTTTTTATTCTCTAAAATTACTTTATCTACTGGCAAAAACTTGCTTTTTAATATTTTTAGGTTCATTTTACGAATTTCTACGGTCACATTATGTGTTTTAACAGTTGTTCGTTCATTTGAACAACATTTTACTTTTAGTATGGACAGGTAAATTATTCTATGGTGAAATTATTGCTTTTCTGGGCATGGGGGACAATGAATGTTTGAAAAAAAATCTCGATCACCCGAAATTAAATCTGGTCTTGATACTAACCTCAAGTCGATTTTAGAGAATAAATCTACAGATGTGGAAACCATCTCTGGTTCCTCTACTATGGTAGATTATTTACCTACATCTATGCCTATTGCCGGAAGAATCGCAAATTTGATTCAAGAAGTACTACAACTTGAGGATGTCACCATTTACCCTGTTCTAGATTATTCGGCAGATCAAATTATTTATCCAATTTTGTCTACAATAGACGAAGCGCCAAATAATACCGTATTTTTGGATGATTTGGTTACTGGGGATATTTTTGATAAAGGCATCCACGAAAGATTAATTGTTTGTCCTTTACATCCAAAATCAATTTCAGCAACCATGCGCATATACTGTCCTAAATGCAATTCGGCAAATATAGAGAAACTAAATCTCGTTGAGCATAAAAAATGTGGTCATATTATAGAAAGTAAAATTTCAAATTATTCTACTTCCACTCCTTTTGTTTGTCCATCTTGTTCTAAAGAAATCAACAATGCTGAAAATGATATCAAAGTTCTTGCAATGTGGTATCGATGTGAAAAGTGTGCAGAAAAATTTGATGATGCTCTTATAAAACTCTACTGCCGAAAATTTAATCATGATTTTGATGCAAATTCTGGAAAATTTAATACATTGTTTTATTATCGATTAAAAACTTTACATATTTCCAAGGATGCTGATACAACAAATATAAAAAATGAACTAGTAAAATTACTACATCGTTTTAAAATTACAACAAAACAAAATACCCTTGTAAAAGGAAAAAGTGGTAATATGCATGACATCGCAATATATGCTACAGGCACATCTGAGGATGACACTCTTTTGTTCTTCGTCAAAAATCGATACGAGGGTATAAGCGAGTCTGATATGAATTCTATTTTAATTGCCAAGTTGGATTTTGAACCAAAGCATGCATTGTTTGTTACTCAATCCCCACTTCAAGATGGAGTTGAAAATCTTGCCAAACTTTATGGTATTGTTACGATATCTGAACCTGAATTTATAAAAATACGTTCACGTGTCGAAGAATTTGTCTCTTCCTGGTATGCCGATGTCGGAGGTCACAAATGAAATATTCTTCTTCTAATTCACATTTGAAAAAAAGACGTGCAGTAAGTCCGATTATGGGTAGTCTGTTAATTCTGGGTCTTGTCACATCTGTTGGCAGCGTAATTCTCTTTAATGGCATGAATCAAATCAATGCATTTTCTTATGATCTATCATTTCATGATAAAGTAAAAAATGAAACATTTCGTGAAAATCTAATGTTTGAACATGTAAGATTTGATCCTGTCTCTAAAAAAATTTCTCTCTATGTTGCAAATGTTGGAACTGTAGAATCTACCATTACTAGTGTTACAGTAGTAAAGATGGATACACAAGAAATTTTAGTAGATAGGGTTGATGTAAATTCTATTACTTATGTTGAAGAATCAAGTAGCCCAATTGACATAACTGCAAACCTGACTACCTCTAACTGGAATAATTCTGTATATCTTAATTCTGATTATAAAATATCAATAA
>JAEMQG010000104.1 GCA_022758935.1 Candidatus Nitrosopumilus sp.
GTCATTTTTCCAGGTATTGCAATTTTACATTTTTTAATTTCATCAATTGTCATTTGTTTTTTTGCCGTAACAATTGGACCATATCCTATCCCAAAACTACCCCCACTTCTCAAAATGGTATATTCTGGAATGTAAGCACAAGCATGAACAGACACTGCAGTAACGTCCAGTTCTGGATTTGTTGCTTTTCTATTTAGCTTTTCAATATCCTCAATCACATGATTCACAGTAAAATCTAAAGATGTTACTTTTCCTGTAAACATTCCATAAAACATGAATGCGTCATCTGAATCTGGTGTGTGCCCTATAGAAATTTCCATATATTATTCCTAAATATTCGTTATAAAAATCAAAACTAGTCTCTTTTTTTAATATATGTGATGATTTTATGATTTTTATGCAAATCCTAGAAGTAATATGAAAAAGATATTTTCACTCGACCTAAATTTTTACATACATTTTACGTCAAAAATACACTTTCTAGAACACAACAAAAAAATGATCTTTTGTTTTATCAAAAAACTTTGTAATCTAAGTGATCAAACGATCTAATTTTTCTCATAAGATTTAATAGCTGAATAATTGGATTTGCGAATATGGCAAAATTCAAGTCAACAATTGAAGTGTTAAAGATTATCAAGAATAAAGAACAAATTCGTAACTTTAGTGTAATTGCGCACGTTGATCATGGAAAAACCACCATGAGTGACAGTCTTTTGGCAAATTCTGGAATTATTGCTCCATCTGCTGCTGGAAAGGCATTGGCGATGGATTTTGATAAAGAAGAACAGGCAAGAGGAATTACAATTTATCAAGCAAACGTAACATTACACTTTACACAAAAAGACAAAGAATATGTCATTAACATGATTGATACCCCTGGACACGTTGATTTTAGTGGAAGGGTAATTCGTAGTCTTAGGGCAATTGACGGGGCAACGGTTGTCTGTGATGCAGTTGAAGGAATTATGACTCAAACAGAAACTGTAACTCGAATGGCGCTAGAAGAAAGAGTCAGACCTGTTTTGTTTATCAACAAAGTGGACAGACTAATCAAAGAACTTCGTTTAACTCCCGAAAAAATGCAAGAAACACTTGCAGGTGTGGTATCTAGTTTTAACCAATTAATTGAGACTTATGCAGAACCAGAGTACAAAGAAAAATGGAAAGTCTCAATCCAAGATGCTAGTGTAACATTTGGTTCTGCTAAAGACAAGTGGGCATTTAACGTAGATATTATGAAAGAAAAAGGAATTACATTCAAAGATGTTATTGACGCATATAAAAATGAAAAAGTTGATGATTTAGTAGCAAGAGCTCCGTTGGCTGATGCTGTATTGGGCATGGTAGTTAAACATATTCCACCACCAAATGTTGCTCAAAAATATAGAATTCCTCAAATTTGGAAAGGAGATCTTGAATCTGATATAGGAAAAGCGCTTTTGGCATGTAGTGATGATGGACCAACAATTATGATGGTTGTCAACATGGTGTTGGATCCAGCTGCTGGGCCTGTTGCAATTGGTAGATTATTTTCAGGAACCATAAAGGATGGACAAACAATTAACATTATAGATTCAAAACGAGAAGGAAGAGTTCAATCTGTAAACTTTTTCATGGGTAACCAAAGAGAACAAGTTGGTGAGTTAGGTGCTGGAAACATTCCTGCATTATTGGGATTAACTGAAGCCAGAGCTGGCAATACAATTTCATCTGTGAAAGGCATACAGATGTTTGAAGGTGTCAAATATGTTTCAGAACCTGTTGTTCAAATTGCAATTGAGCCAAAACATCCAAAAGACTTACCTAAACTAGTTGAGGTTCTCAGACAACTTACCATAGAAGATCCTAATCTAGTAGTAAAAATCGACGAAGAAACAGGCGAAACACTTGTTGCTGGAATGGGTGTACTTCATCTTGATGTAGCTACACATCGTATTCAAGATACTAAATTAGAAATTATTACATCTGAACCACTTATCAATTATCGAGAAACCGTCAAAGGCAGTTGCGCCCCAATCATGTCAAAATCACCAAATAGACATAACAAAATTTTCATGAAAGTTGAACCTTTAGAACCTGCCATTGCTCATATGCTTAGAACAGGTGAAATCAGTGACATGAAAGACAAAAAGGTTGTATCTGATCTTCTCAAGGGTGCCGGTTGGGATACTGATACTGTTAAGAGAGTTATGAGATTGGATTCACGTGGAAATGTTATGATTAATGGAACAAAAGGTGTTCAATTTATTCAAGAATCTACAGACTCTATTAATTCTGGATTTGAAGAAGTTATGAAAGAAGGCCCTATATGTAAAGAGCAAATGAGAGATTGCAAGTTTACATTTACGCACTTTGTTCCTCACGAGGATACTGCACACAGAGGTTTGTCCCAACTAGGTCCTGCTTCTAGACGTGCTTGCATGGGTGCACTTTTAACAGCTGGAACTACAATGCTTGAACCAATGCTTGCAATTGAAATTAGAGTTCCAACAGATCTTGTAGGAAACGTTGCCACTGTATTATCTGGAAAACGTGGTAAAGTACTTGACATGGTACAAAAAGGAGCTTCCAGTATTATTGTAGGTGAAATCCCAGCAGCTGAAACATTTACACTTTCAGAAGCAATGAGAGGTCAAACAGCTGGACGTGCAACATGGAATACTTCCTTTAAGGCATGGACTGAACTTCCAAAATCTATTGCTACTACTGCAATTGCAGAAATAAGAAAGAGAAAGGGTCTTGCACCAGAACCTCCTGGCATAGACGAATATATTGATAGAGAATAAAAAGAGAACCCCCCCTTTTCATGCGTAAAAAGTTGGTTATGACTAGAGTAATGATGTGGTGTGATTTGTTGGAGAATGATTAAATCAATACGAAGATAATGATTCAGAAAGGAATGGCAAATAAAAAATCAGTTGGAAAAATCATGGCATTAGCAGGAATTGTAATAACATTAGCTGGTTTTACATTAACTCAATTGCATATTCCATTAACCAAAGAAGAATCGCAGGCTCTTTTCCAAAATTGTATGGAATGTAAAGAGCCTACAACATATCGTACTTTAGATTATAATGTTATACTAGGGATGTTCTTTGCAGGGCTTCCTATGATCGGTGTTGGGCTGTCAATTAGATATGCATTTTGAAAATAATGACTCTAAAAAATCACAAAAATCATTACAACGTAAAATTCCTAAAAGGTTACGGTCATTCCATTTCTGTCAAAGATTCAAAAATGAAAATCATCATTATATAGATAAACTCCTTTTACCTTTTGAATCTCGGTGAATTATTGCCTATCTATAATCAGACTTTGAAAGATCTATTGCCGCTTTCTCTGAGTTCTACTCCTGCCGTAAGTATTCGAAAAGAAAACAAAATGTATGCAGCTGCCTGCATGCTAATGCATTATTTGGAATCATTTACCGATTCCCTTGTTGTAACAGAAGAAAATGAAAAACCAATCGGAGTAATTGGAGGAAAAGAAGTAATTGAGAATATTTTTGAAAATCCCTCGTCAGATTTTTTTGATAAAACCACTGTAGAGCAAGTCACGGATAAAAATCTCATTATCTTATCTGAAAAAATCAAACTGGGTGAACTACTTGAGAAATGGAAACAAACTAGAAGAGCATTTTCTATAATTCCAAACCATTTAGGAGGATATTCTGCCATATCTGGAAGGAAATTACTTGAAATTGGTGCTAATTGTATTACGGATTTGACTATTTCGGAATTACCTAAAAAAGAAATTATTACTTTTAATCGTATTGATACTATGAAAGATATCATAAGTTTGATGCTTCAAAACAATACTCGAAGACTGATATTAAAAAATACAAATTTGTTCATCAGCGATCGTTTGATTATCCAAACTATAGCACAAAAATTTAATTTTTTTAGAAATGTTAACTTTTTGGATCACATGATTATAGAATCAATCAATCTAGAAGAAGTAAAAAAAATTTCTACTGATATGAATTTGGCAGAAATTTCAAAGATTATGTCTGTAATGGTACATCCTTGCATAATTTTCCAAGATAAAGTCATTACACCATGGGATATTTGTGTTGCATTACAATCAGATAGAATTGAGTTTTTAGGCTAGTGAATTCTCGACTATATGACGTTTTAAGATAAGCATTATACGAATTCTTTATCAAAAAATGATGGCATGGCAGAGAATCAATTATCTTGCCATCATTAATGATGTATCCTACTATTTCAGTAAAAGATTCAAAGATATTTTTAAAAAAATTAGCGCGTTCGTATTTTCAGTATTTAAACAGGGTGCTGTTTTTTTCAAAAAAACTGATGATTTAATCTGCATTACCAAGTAAATGCTATGCAAATAGAAAATCTGTTGCTCACAATTGCACTTTCACTGGCGTCAGCAAGAATATTGGGAGAATTATTTCGCCGAATAAAACAACCCGCTCTTGTTGGAGAATTATTGGCAGGAGTAATTTTGGGTCCATCTCTTTTAGCAATTCTTGAACCTGGTGATTCTATGACTATTCTTTCTAATGTGGCAGTGTTTTTCTTGATCTTTATGGCAGGACTTGAATTAAAGCTCAGTGAAATCAGAAAATCCAGCAAACCTGCATTTTTGCTTGCTATTGTTGGTTTTACAATTCCATTTGTAACTGGATATTATGTAAGTAGTCTTTTTGGTTTAGGACAAATCCAATCCCTTTTTGTCGGTTTATTACTTTCAATTACAGCAATTCCCGTAAGTTCAATGATCCTTATGGAATTTGGAATCTTAAAGAGTAAAATTGGAACCACTGTGATAACTGCGGCACTAATTAATGACATTATGGCCATGATTGTATTTTCTTTAATTCTGATATACCCATCTAACAGCCAAACTTCATTTGATTACACTGAAGTAGGGTTGATGGGTGCAAAAATCACGATCTTTTTTGCAGTATTGGCAATGGTGGTTTTTGTCATGAAAAAGACTAATGTAACTTCCGAAAAAGTTGAACCATTAATTCAAAAATTAAAAACCAAAGAAGCGAGTATTGGAATTCTTTTATCTCTTGGAATTTCAATTGCATTATTTGCTCATTATTCCAATCTTCACTTTATTATCGGTGCTTTTTTTGCTGGATTGATTTTTGGTAGTAACTTTTGGGGCGAAAAAACACATCATCATAATTCTAAATTGATATCTGGAATTACCTATGGCTTTTTTGCACCCCTTTTCTTTGTTTTCATAGGCATGGAGTTTGATCTGAAGTCTCTTACAAATTCAATTCCACTTCTTTTGGCATTGTTGTCTGTGGCAGTGGTAACAAAGATTGTGGGTGGATTTCTTGCAGCAAGAATTACAAGATTCAGCAATACTGAAAGTCTTGCTATAGGATGTCTTATGAATGGAAGGGGAATGGTGGAAATGGCAATTGCTTCAATTGGATATTCTATGGGATTGATAGATTCAACATTGTTCTCAGTTGTAATTGCAATAGGTTTTCTTACTACGATAATTACTCCTATAATTGCAAAACCATTTATCTATAGAGCAACGTCACAACGTTCACCATATCCTAAAATAAAACAAAATGCATCTGAATTAAAAACACCGATTAATTATTTTGATGTTACGCCAAACAACTTGACTTAGATTTCATAATCCTATTAACAAAACTTATTGTGATTAATTTTTAAGATATGACACAAAATGGGTCAGAAATCTATTTTATTTGTCGATATTGTTAAATACTTGACCTGTATATACTAGGTCGACCTAGTGATAATGACTTATCTTGAGCCTAATTCAGAACTATATAAGCGTGAAAGGATTGTTCTAGAATGCATCAAAAACAATCCTGACATACATCATAATGCATTGATGAAGGTAATTGTTCCTGAATATATGGCCAAAACAACATTTGAAAAGACTAGAGACTCGTTACTTGAAAAAGAAATAGTTTCGGTTCAAAAAAAAGGGAATATGAAATTCTATGTTCCAACATTAAATTATGCTATCCGATTTCACCAACATATTGAAAGAATTACAAACACCTCTTTTCACAACATAAAAAACTACATAAAAAAACTTGAAACTGATTATCAACATAAAGATGTAAATGAAAAGATCGTCATAGCAAATTCGTTACTGAAAAATATTCTACAAACTGATAATGGATTTACTCTTTTAGATTCAAACAAAAATCCCAAAAAAACTTTATACCGTGATGAACATTTGGAAATTCAACAGCTAATCTATAAAATTTTTGCTATTATTCATAATGATAAAGACTATGATACAATCTATCCTACAGTTATGAGTTATCTTAGTACTAGTATGCCAAAAAACTATCAAGAATCAGAATAATCATTTCTAATTGATCTTATCTAGTTTTTATTCTGGTATGTTTTACTATCTTTGGAAATGGGACTGCTTTATACTAAATTCTATCTTGATTTTGAACCAAATGAATGGAGGGAGACATCTAACAATCCTGTGATTTTTGAAACTATTACTGATAATGTTTCTCTGGAAATTTATGACACATCTCAGAATTCATATAAATTAAAATTTAGAAAGGGTGGAAAATTACACCTTTTTAGAGTCGTTGGAAAATTTCGTCTTACATGGGATGATAAAGATCTAATTTAGAAAATATACTTGACCAATAAAGCAATAATGGGATTTACTTTGGATTCTATGATGTCGTTACGGGATGAAGTTAAACAAATTTTAAATGATTTTAACAATACATCATCTGATAAAATTCTTGAAATTTTAACCCAAATTCAACTCCATCTCAAAAGTGATATTACACAAAATTATCTTCATGGAAAAATCCAGGCAATTCTAGGCATAAATGATAATGATGAAAAGAAAAAATTATGTAAAAATCTGAAACCATATCTTGATTGGTATCTACAAGGAACATAATTAAATTAAAAATTGATTGATTTTAAGTATGATTACTATCTCTCAGACATCAAAATCCTCTTGAATTTGTGGTTGATTTCTATTGATCAAATACAACAAAATTCCTGCTAACGTTACTCCAATACCTAATAAACCGATAAATGTTCCTGAATGTTTTATTGTTCTAAAGAAAGGCTCTATCTGAGGGTTACTCTGAACCGCATAAAATAATATCAATCCACATATTACCATAATTACTCCTGTGGTAATAATTATGACGCCACTTTTCATTGATTAATTGCTGGTATGCCATCTAATAAACTCCAATAGTTTTTTTGTTTATCTGAACTTTTATTTTTGGTATCTTTTATAATTAATTTTAAACACCGTAATCTCTTTAACTTAAATTGATTTCTAACTAGTATGAATATCCTATTTTTGATGATTTCAATTATGTTAATTTCTTCTATTATTTTTACAAATATTGTTTTTGCTGCAAGTTATGACATTAACATGCCCACAGGATCTGCAAGTCCAGTTGCCCCATATTTTTGGCAAAATGAAAAATCTGGACTAGCTACTGGCGATATTGAAATTTTAGTTGGTGACACTATTATTTGGAAAAATGCTGATCAGGCAAAACACACTGTTACATCTGGAACACCTGATGATGGACCTGATGGTATTTTTGGAGGTTCAGATTTCTTGGCTCCTGGACAATCATATCAATTTAAATTTGATAAAAAAGGTCAATATCCATATTATTGCCTCATTCATACCTGGATGACTGGAACTGTTTTGGTTACTGATGGATATCAAATAATTCCTAAAGTTGGAAAAACTATAGGTGATGGCTCTGCTGTGTTTGATGTAGAATATCACTTTGATAGAGTTCTATCCCTTGTTACAATTGATAAAGGGCAAAAATTACTTACATTTCAAATTGTTGGGCATTCACAATTTGATGATAATACTCTGAAAATTCGTCTACCTGTTGATCTAATTGATGGTCCATTTGTCATAATAGTTGACGGAAAAAAGATCACAGAGTTTGAATATTTCAAAGACAATGATCTAAACACGCTTTCTATTTCTATGCCTGATGATTCAAAATTGCTCACCATAATTGGAACTTCTATTGTGCCTGAATTTGGTTCATTATCTATTATCATACTAGCAATTGCTACTATGAGCATCATACTGATGGGGCAAAAATCTAGATCTTACCAAAATTGATAACTGAATGATTCTAATCTTTAATTCATTGAGATCATTCACAATCCTGTCGTTCATTGTTAATCTTTCCTTTTGAAATAAACTCTTTAAATCAAAATCATATGATGAAGATCCTGTATTTTTTGATATTTTTTTCATTTATTATTCCTCAAATTGCATATGGCTCTGAAATTTCAGCAATCGCTGAAAAAGAATTGTTTGGTCCTAATGATTGGATTAAAATTTTTGTAGATATTGATGATTATTCTGGTGGTGTAGTAAGATGGAATGCAATACAACCCGATGGCACTACCATTAGTGGTACTCTTCCAAGTCTACAAGCATCAAAAGTAACTCATACCATTGTTCGAAATGCCTTTGATAATCAATTTGGACACTGGAAAATAGAATATCAGTACAATGATGCCAAAAAATTAATTGATATTGAAATTGAACCATTAATTGTTTCAGTTACAACTGATAAACTTTCATACGGTCCAGATGATATTGCAACTGTTCAATTTTCTTCTAATTATTATAACCCAAACACTGCCAATGCTGCATCTCTATCTCTAAAAATTTTAGATGATAAAGGAATTCCTGCAAAACTAGTTGAAGATGTTAAAATTAAAGTATCTCAATTGAATACTGTTCACCAATTCTCATTGGATACCCTGTTAAAATACAATCCTTCTGGAAATTACCATATATCTGCAAATTATTATAATGTTCAAGTCAATGCTACTTTTATTGCTTCTAACATAAATTCTAAAACAACTATTTTTTTGGGAAGCGATAAAAATATTTATGATTCAGGTAACTCTGTAGAAATTAATATAGTGATACCTGATATATCTGCAGGTTCTGGTGTTTTAACTATAACATCACCATCTGGAAAAGTGAACACAAAAATCATTCCTGTTGTATCTTCATTGAATAGAGTAAAATTTGACGGAATCACTTCATCTGAAATTGGGACATATGCTGTTAGATTTGTTTATGGTGAAAATATTGCCACAAAAACTTTTGATGTGTTTACCGAATCGTTAGCAAAACCTACTTTATCTGAACTTAATATTGAAATATTTTTGGATAAATCTCAATATAGGCCTGGAGAAACCATCAATGCCAAAATCTCTACCAGTAAATCTATAGAACATAATATTTTTTATTGGTTTGAAGATCCAAATGGAAATCTTGGTGATCAGTTATCTTTTGGGATACCTCTCTCTGGTAATTTTACAATTCCTTATATCTTGGAAATAAATTCACTTCAAGGTCCATGGACAATTCATGTAAAATATGGAACAATCGACTCTTTTGCGGTTTTTATTATATCTGGTAAACCTATACCGCTATCAGAAAAAATATCAGCTGATATTTTTATCCCTGATTGGATTCGTATTAATGCTCATCGTTGGGCTGAAAATCAAATTACTGATGATGATTTTGCAACAAGCATAGAATTTATGATCAAAGAAAAAATTATACCAATTCCTAATTTGGGTAAATCTAATTCATCTGGAGCACAAATCCCATATTGGGTTAAAAATACTTCGGGTTGGTGGGCAGATGGTCTGATCTCAAATCAAGAATTTGCAAATGGTGTTGAATTTCTTCTAATCTCTCGGATTATCCAAGTTTGAAATAATTTAATAGAATATATTTAGTAAATTTACTTTGAAATTCATCATGGGAGCAACAAAAATCGATCTACTAAAAATTGTTGAATCTATGATTAATTTAGATCCCAAAATGAGATTTGCTGCAATTATCGATATTAACGGTAACATCCGAGAGGCAATTATGAAAAGTGGAAAAACATCACTGAAAAATCAAAAAGAAGAAGAGCATTTTTGCAAGCAAGTTGCTCAGAGAAGAAAAATGAGAAGAGAGTTTGATAGAACACTGGGAAAGGTTCGGTATGTTCATGTTGAAAGAGAAAAAGTAACCCAAATGGTAACTTATGCTAAAAGAAATATTGTTTATTTTACTATGGAACCTGAAATGTCAATTGATACAAAAATTCGTATAATAACAAAAATTAAAAAAATCATCTCTAATCTTTAACTCTAAATTCTGAATGATTTTCATATTTTTATGAAATGACTCTGAAAAAATTCATTGCAGATTCTAAAATGTTTGAATATGATAGACATTATAGAGAGTGCCAACAGAATAATCACCCATTCATCAAGGCACGAATAAACCCAAGCAATGGAAATTATTATGTTCAGATTGACTTGATGACTTGCAACTATGAACTAACCGTAGATGGAAAGAATCAAGTAAAACAATTATTTGAAAATGAAATTACTTTTCTTGAATCTAACTCTTACCCAAAATCATCTTTTAAAGGCTATAACGTAGATAAAGAACTCTCTTGGGTTGATGGGGTTTTACCTGCTAGATTGGCTTCTTTCTGTGAAAAACTATATGACTTGGCTCAAAATTATCATGTTTAATTATGATGTACTTGTTGATTTATCACTGATTTTGTAGTTTGTCTTTAATTTCATTTTACCTTGTTTATTTTTATTAAGATTTTTTACAAATTAAAATTGATTATCCATTTAGATTCATGAAATGTATTTTATTGCATATTTTTTGTAGTTTTATAACTTGACTTGGTGTCTGTGATTTTTTAGTATGATTGATTATTTGTTAACTGTCTTCATTTATTTCTGGAAACATATCTCTAATTCTTTTTTTGTCTAATATCATAGCTTCTATCCTACTATTCAAGTGTTTGATGATTGCTGGTTCAGTCTCTTCTAATTTTTCTTTTTGAATATTTTCTATTGTTTTGTTTAGTAATTTGTAATATACAATGTGGTTTTTCTTGGATTCTTCTGATCTGTCCTCTATTTTTTCATTCATTACAGCTTCATGAATTCAATCTGAAAATAAGGGTTATGCGACAAGTACATTTTTTGGTAATAATTATTTACACCAATATTGAAATTTGTTTAGGTAAATTCATATCAAAACCCATTAAAATTTCAATATGTGATCTGTTCTATCTAATTTACACTCTGTGATCCTATTTGTGAAATTCTTAAATTTGCTATTACTTCGTTGAGAAATTCTTCTTCAGGTTGATGTACAATACTTTCCATTATGTTTTCCCAACAGTCACTGATTTTTCTAATGATCTGTGAAAACATTTTATCTTTTTTAAATGTTGGATAATTCGATAAAAGTTTCATTACCCCGTCAGTAGATTGAACGATATGAATAAAATGTATTGTAGTTCTTAATCTTTCTTGAAATTCCATTTTATCTTGTTGCATGATTTGTTTGAACTCTTTTATTTCTTCAAAAATCATTTCAATTTCATTATGTACACTTTTGAGTTGATTATTGACTGATTCTGATATGTTGATCAACCCGTATTCGATGTGTGATTTACTATACATTTTTTTTTCTACCTCGCCTGATTCTACTAATAAGCTAATTTCCCTATGTACCATTTTTTCGTTTCCCACTCTTTTTACCACTCTGCTAGTCAATTCGTTTCCGCGTATTTTTCCACTTTCATTTAAAACGCGTAAAATCTCAGTTCTGATAATATTTGAATCCGTGACCACATTATTTTTATGTTAAATTCATTTACTTAAATGTACAATTTTTTTTCTAGTTTTTTGTGACTGCCTGTTTGTTTAGGTAAATTTTGTAAATTTTTGACTTTCTTATTCACTATATTTTTCTAAAACTGATTGCTCATCACTTTTTTTCATTTCCTCTACTAATTCCTCTAAAATTCTAATGCCGTTTAAAATTGGTTCCTTATCCGAATTCTTGTTTTCTAGCTTGCGTTTTAAAACCATTTTCTCATTATTTATAAA